>PNAR01000046.1 GCA_003169715.1 Acidobacteriaceae bacterium
AATGCGGCGATGGAGAGCTTCTTCTCCTCCATGAAAACCGAACGCACGGCGGCCAAGACGTATCGGACGCGAGCCCAGGCCAAAGCCGACGTGTTCGATTACATCGAGTGCTTCTACAATCCTCGACGGCGGCACTCCACGCTGGGATATCTCAGTCCCATGGAGTTCGAAATGCAGGCCGAATTACCGTAAGGGGGTGTCCACCAAACCAGCAGCAGCCCAGTGTATATTCCACAGATTCGGAAAGAGTCCACCTTACAGGACGGCCATTTTTTCTAGGTATTGTTTTAGCAACTTGGCACGAGCCTCGTTTGCCCTCGCTGATGGGTGTAGATCAAGAGGGTGTATGTAATACTCTCTTGATAATTTGTCTGCAGATGGAGCTAGGGTTAGATCGATCACTTCGATCCCCATCCCAGACAAGTGCTCGAATATTTTTTCATTTGAATACTGACCGTTAAACCAGGCGTTTTCCGCTTTAATAAAACCTATAATAAATCTTTGGTTGCGAGCCTGAGACAGCTTGTTAATCTGTCCAATGATCGCCAAGTAAAGATCAATCTGCCGATCTTGGCTTTCTTTCGATGTAAAGCTCCTGGCTAGTTGATACATATTAGAATGATTAAGCGTTAGACTAATAAAGTCGTCTTTAATAGGCTGGATAGCGCAAGCTCCATCTAAAGTTAATTGCCCATCATCTGAGAGCTTATATTTCGGGGATCCCGCAGAATAAGCTGGGATACAGGCCGATCTTTCAGCATGCCACGGAGCGGTAAGCAGAAAGTTAATACTCCCCTTTGTATCTCGGGTACTCTCTAAAATCCGCAATGCTTGATGGACACCATAGCCATGCACTCCAAAGTTTTTGACACTTATACTGTGGTCTATGGCATGAAGGAAGTGCGGCAACGTCTCATTGTCATTTAAGCCCTCACCAAACACGAACGAACAGCCAAAGAAATTTATGTGGATTCGCGCACTCCTGCTATTCGAAGCAGTTATGCGGAAGCCATTTTCACCAATTGAATAAACTACATCGTAAATAACATCGCCTCCGTCACTCAACAATTTGCTCGTGTGTCGCCCAGGAAGAGGCTGAGACCCAAGATCGGATTTCGACCAATAACGTTTTGTATAATCACTGTCTGGTGAATAATGAATGGGTTTAATAATATGAAGAGGCATGTAAAATACGCCTATCGTAAACTCTCCCACTGCTAGAGAGAGCGTGATAGAGCTCAATAAAACAAGAACATCCGTTAAGCGTGTGATTGGCAGTAGACTGATCAATATAAAAAAGACGGCGAGAAGCATGCCCCCAAAACTTCGTGTTGTAAAAGAGATCCCTGCGATAACCGCGGCTAGAGTCAAAGCCATTAAACAGACAAGATACTTATTTTGCGTCTTTGCGCTGATCCAACTCATAAGCATCTCTAAAATCAACAACTAGTACTTTGTTCTGCGCGGTCTTTTCTAGCGCTGCACTGCCGGTTACCGGCATGTGCACACCTCTACCTATCAGCACATACCGGCACCCTCTGGCACTGTTTTTTTCTTATACAACTAAATGGCGTGTAAATCATTATAAATGCTTATACCTTTGACTCCGATGATGCCAGTGCGTGGAGGGTCAATGGAAGTTTCCGACTGGAAATCCCAAGAAGCGTTTGAAATGCTGCCAACGGTGTCCGGCGGCGATTGAAGCGAAAGACGTACCGGAGTCAAAGGCATAAGCATTTCATTATATTTATCAATTTGCCTAGTTTATGACCTTAACCCTTGCTTCAGATTCGTAAATCACAGCTATTTTGTATGGTGGGTGCAATCATGGTCCTAGTGCAACAGTTGGTGGAAGGCATGGGCGGGGCTATGCCAATTTAAGATTTTCCGGGGCCGATCGTTGAAGATCGCCTGCAGCCGCTTGATCTCCGCACGTGACAACTGAGTAAACCGCGTGCCCTTGGGAAAGAACTGCCGAAGCCGGTGCCGCCGTGGTAGGAGAAGGACTAACAACAAATACCACTATTTCCGAGCGCCCCGCCTTGCGGTTTACTCGTCCCCCTCCTAGAATACGCCTCCCAGTGAGGCCCCCATGCCCTTCGTCTTACGTCCCTACTGTCACTTTCCCGTGCAATGCTCGCCGTGGGAGGATCACCAGTGCCACGATTGACAAGCGCAATCACCAGTCCTCAGCATGGCCTGGGATTAGCAGGCAGTTTCTCCTGGCTTTGCCGAAATGATTCGGACGTCGAATTGTAGTTAGATTACCTTTGGAGAAGTTATGCGTACTTCAATGGCAGTGATAGCACTTGTTCTTTCGCTCTTTGTGACGGGCTGCGGAACACTTGATAGTAAAACTATTCTCTTGAATGTCGGCGACTCAAAAGAGAGGGTTCTTGAAGTCATGGGGCCGCCAAAAGATCGTCAAATCCACGGGTAGCAAGAGACGTGGCAATACTGCGTTTCTGGCGCTGGGTTTGGTTGGAACGACCATAAGATCATTTGGCTTAACGCTGGGCGAGTAACCGGAATTAATTCTTACAGGTCGAGCGTAAGTGGTTGCAGCGGTGGTATACAGCCAGTTCGTTGGGAAAGCGCCCCAGATTCGGTTCTAGAAATCAGGCCACGGTAATCTAACAATTCGTTCAAGGCCGACGGCTCTGACGGACCGCGGGTGGCGAAGGGGACGACGCATTAGCGGGCGAATGTATGCCTTTTGTTTCACGGACAATCTAGCGAAATCCGGGGATTTGGTGAACTCATTCCGAACGGCCTTGTTGTTCCGATGGACCCAACGGTTGTAATTTTCAAAGGAGTCTACTTACTGATGAGAACGCTAAATAGTGCGTACCGCGCATCGACGGGTTCCTGCTCTCTCCGTGAAAGGACAGAATGAGGGTTGTTTTGGCGGGATTTCCCCTCACCCCAGTGCTCTCCTGGATAGAGAGGGGGCACACAATACGCACTATTTAGCGGTCGGGTTAGTAACTCAATCTTTAGACATCTATGCCCTCAATGGAAGAGGGCATAGATCAATTACGTGGGGGGATTCCATGTCTGCTTTTCATTCCTTTTCCTTTCAGAACATCCGGAATCCACTTTGGTACGCGGTTTTAACGGTATTGATGGTTGGACTGTTCTCAACGGCTTGGATTAATGTCGGCCTAGCCGACTTCTACGTTTCACCCAGGGGCAGCGATTCCAATCCCGGGACTTTGGCCGCCCCGTTTCAGACCATTGACCATGCCCGCTTAGCGGTGCGTAACGTCAGCGGCGGTATGGCATCCGATATCAACGTCTACCTGAGAGGCGGCACCTATAAGCTGAACAACACCTTAACCTTTGACAGCGGCGACTCCGGGAAAAACGGCCATAACATCATCTATCGCAATTATACCGGCGAGACTCCGGTGATCAGCGGCGGCCGGCGGATCACGGGTTGGTCCAACATTGGAGGAGGGGTTTGGCGCGCGCCCTCCGGTGGATTGAGATTCAGACAGCTCTACATCAACGATCAGCGGGCGATCCGCGCCCGGACGCCCAACGCGGGAAGCTATAACAACGTGGTTCTTTGGGTTGGGAAAAACTGGACAGCCGACGGCCTGGACCGACACATCGACGTTAATGCGTCCGAGATATCTTCCTGGGGCAACCTCAATAAAGTCGAGATGGTCGTCAGCAAGGAATGGATACAAAACAATCTGAGGATTGCATCGTTCTCGATCCAGGGCAGCGTTGCCCATATCAAATTGATGGATCCGGACGTGCAAAGGGCCTTTGGGAGCAGCTGCGCTGTTCGCGAGCCGAGCGATCAGGGCTGCAACCATGGCAAGACATATGGGGTGCATGCCCCCTACTATTTTGAGAACGCCCGGGAGTTCCTCGATCAGCCGGGCGAGTTTTATTTGGACGAAAGCGCCAGCCTCCTCTATTACATGCCTCGCTCCGGCGAGGAGATGTCGAGTGCGGTGGTCATGGCTCCGGTTCTTGAGCGCATCGTCGGCATCGTCGGCAGCTATGGGAATCCTGTGCGCAACCTCCAACTCTACGGCATCACCTTCGAGCATTCGACCTGGATGGAACCCAGCAACTCGGGATTCAGCAATAGAGGCGGAGACGTCATGAACCCGCCCGGTGGCGGTACCACGACAACTCCAGGAGGTATCCATGTGGAGTTCGCCGATGGTGTGCGACTGGAACGCAATACCCTCCGGAATATGGGCGGCGCTGGCTTGGCGACATCCCAAGGCTCCCACAATATCTCCGTCATCGGCAACGTGATCAAAAGCATCTCGGCCGCCGGCATACACTCGGCCGATCTCGACATGACAACCGCCAACAACGGGGATACCAACGTGGTGGAAAGCGGTATCGTGATCCAGAACAACTTCATCAACCAAGTGGGGCGAGACTACCACTCGAGCCCCGGCATCGTGAGCCAATTCGTGTCGTCACTGAGCATCGAGCACAACGAGGTTTCCGATGGCGGCTATATCGGCATCGGCTTCGAAACGTATTGGACCGACGGCGGCACGGGTCCCCTTGTTATCAATATTAGAAACAACCACGTTCATAACGTCATGAACATGATGGCCGATGGGGGCGGAATATACACCTTTTTCGCCAAGCGCCCGGGAACCAAAATTACGGGCAACTTTTCCCACGACATTTATAAATCAAACTTTGCGGGTGGATCCCCGGTAGCAACGGTCTATGAGGACAATTGTACCGACTACGTCGATCTTAGCAACAACGTGCTCAGAAACGCCCCCGAGCTCATCCATCTTAATTACGATCCTCCCGCGTGCAGTCTGCACAACTCGACCGGCTACAACCCCAGTTCTGACGCCACGATCGAGGCCAACGCTGGAATTGAGGCGGCCTATAGAGATATTATTAACTTGGCACCGGCTCCAGCACCCACAAGCCTTCCGGACGTGATTGTGACTGCGGTCTCCTATGCTATCGGAAACTTCACCGCCACGATCAAGAACCAGGGCAGCGCCGCCACGCCTGCTGGGGTGTATATCGGTATCGGCTACTTCGTGGACAGCGTGTATAGAACCAGTACATGGGTCTTAGGCCCCTTGGCCGCCGGAGCCTCGGTCGCGATGACCGGGGGAAACAGTTACATCATCCCGGCTGGAACCCACACCATCATGGGCTATGCCGACGACGTCAATCGCTTCGCCGAAGCCAACGAAACCAACAACCAGCTCTCCAAGTCGATCACGGTGCCTTGAAGCAAGGAGTACCGATCCAATGACAATGCGGGGACGATGCCACCCACCGTGACCGATTGCCCATCAGGCTCTCAGCCTGACCACTAAACGCACCATCACTGTCTTATCAATATTTTCCACAAGGCTAGAACCCACATCATCGGGCGCACCCGACCGCTGCTTTCAGCCGTCGGGCCGGGCTTTTCCATGTCCTTTTGCAAGAACTTTCTCATACTAAAACGCACCATGGGATTTCGCGCAGCGTTGAACCGAGCCATTGCTTACTGATCAAAGACGGCTGGTGCTGGAGGTATCGAAAGTATGCGCCGGGGAATACCACGCTGGAATGGTTAGAAACTGAGGCGAGAGAGGCGAGGCGGGACTCTGGCGAGACCAGAATTCGCTTCCATCCTGAGTTGATCGAAAGTTCAAGTGAGGGGCGATGTTCTCCCAGGACGCCGGGCCGTCCCTCACAAGGAACTTCTCTTCGTTGAGAAATCACGTTCGGACGGTCTGACCTTGCGGGATGAACCAAGTAGACACCACCGCAACAGAACAGTACTGGAACGCGAACGCACCGAGGTGCCACTAGTGGCACCTGCCTCTGTAACTCATTGATTTCGCTTGACACTAAATGTCACTTTTTGCATCGTCTTTTTGTTATAGGTTGTTGATTCTGCTCGTTTTGTTTATGCACTGAAAAGGCTGGTGTCGCTGCGGCAGCAACCGTCACAAATGATTAACAATAATACGGTGTTCTCCTTCATGCGTTTAATGAAACCGCCAGTAAGCTCCTCAGTTGTTGACCTTCCTAACTGCAATGACTAATGTCATTCCGCTTATCTCACCACTGCCAAGATGGAGCCACAGCAAATGAAACAGGCCCAGAAGGCCAAACATTCCTGACGCTAACCACACTAGACAGCCGACCCCCGCACGCACGAGCGACATAAGGA
>PNAR01000153.1 GCA_003169715.1 Acidobacteriaceae bacterium
GAACACAAGCTGCGAATGCTAAGGGCTGTCCGATTCGCATCGCGTTTTGGATATGCGATTGAACCGGGAACATTTGTGGCGATTCAAAAGTTCGTGCCGCAAATTCATCAGGTTTCCTGCGAGCGGGTGCGCGATGAACTGACAAGAATGCTTACTGAGGGCCACGCGAGGGAAGCATTCACGCTGCTCGACGAAACCGGATTGCTCGTTGAACTCCTTCCCGAACTTTCAGCGATGAAAGGTGTTCAGCAGCCCGCGCAATTTCATCCTGAGGGAGACGTTTTTGTTCACACGATGCTGTTACTCAGTAAGCTGCCGCATCCTTGTTCCCCCACTCTCGCATGGGGCGCGTTGTTGCATGACGTGGGCAAGCCGCCAACTTTCCGCGTTGCGCCCGACCGCATTCGCTTCGATGGTCATGTGAACATTGGCGTGAAAATGGCAGAGAAGATATGCGACCGGCTTCGATTTTCCAACAGCGAGAAGAATCAGATTCTGGCCATGGTGGAAAATCACATGCGGTTTGCGGACGTTGAGCGAATGAAAGCCTCCACATTCAAAAGATTTATTCGGATGCCGCAATTCGAAGAACACCTCGAGCTGCATCGGCTCGATTGCGAGTCGGCCCATGGGGACTTGTCGCTTTATAACTTCACGCGAAATAAAATGGCGGAGTTGACTCCTGAAGCGATTCGTCCGGTGCCGCTGGTTACGGGGGAAGATCTGATCGCGGCGGGATACAGCCCTGGCCCGAAGTTCAAGGAGATTCTCGCCGCGGTTGAAGACGGACAGTTAGAGGGGAATTGGGATTCCAAAGATGCGGCCATGAAGTTCGTCAGCGACCATTTTCCTCCCGGCTAGCGAAAAACGATGCAAAAGCGTAGTTTTTTGAGAAATCACAAATTTCTTGTCAAGCCCCGAAAACACCTTAAAAATCGCCAAGTGCATGAATACAAATCAAATATATTTTCTGGAAACGTGGCGCATTTGGGGTATCGAAGTTGTTATTCTAGAGATAGGAATTAAAAAACTCACTGACACAAGTGCCGGTGCGTTACAGGCTATTTATGAATCGTCCGATGCAGCCTGTCGCTGTTGGACTGCAAACCATTGTTATCAGAAGTTTGCGGCAGGCCGCTGCCGAAGATGCTCCGTTGCTGGCATGGCCGCTGGCCTGCGGAAATAGCGTCTCGAAAAGGACGCGTGCACTTGACTTTGCTGGAGGAATTTTGCGAGTGGAAGTTCCAGATGCGGGCTGGCGTTCGGAGCTGCAAACGATTGCAGCCCAATATCTTGCAATTCTTAATCGTTACGTAAATGAAAGCGTCAAACGGATAGAATTTGTGATCGCAAACGGCAAAGCCGTCCAAAGAGACCGAATATGAATGTCACGGAAAAAGATGTCGCTTACGTCGCGGGCCTTAGCAACCTGGAACTGACTGCGGAGGAACGCGACCGCATGGTACGGGATTTGAATGCGATTCTTGGGCATATAGACACGCTCGAAAAACTGGACACGAGCAAAGTAGAACCGATGGCGCAAGTGTCCGACCGTTATGGGGTGGATGAATCAAAGCAAGGAAGTGAGCGCTTTGCATACGCCAGCCGGGAAGACATCCTTGAAGGATTACGAAAATCGCTGCCACACGAAGAAGCGCTGGCGAATGCGCCAGACTCGGATGGAATTTTTTTTAGAGTGCCCAAAGTGATTGAGCGATGAGCGCGGGAGGTTGGCGCTCAAGTCCATACAACACTCCTGATTTAGCTTCCAACATTTGAACTGTCCGAAACTACAGACGTTCTCGAAAATGGATCTCAACTTGCTCACAATTGACGGCGCTCGCAATGCCGTACGCGATGGCAGGACCACAGCCACCGCGCTGGCTCATTCTTTTTACGCGAAGATCGCCCAAGACGATCCGAAGATCGGTTCTTACCTCACGCTTGCAAGGGAACGCGGCCTCGCGAAGGCAGCGGAAATTGACAGTTTGGCGGCTCGCGGAGAAACTTTGCCGCCCCTCGCGGGCGTCCCAGTCGGTATCAAAGATGTGCTTGTCACTCGCGGAGTTCGGACCACGGCGGGGTCGAAGATTCTTGGGAATTACGTTCCTCCCTATGATTGCACGGCGGTGACGCGCCTTGAAGCAGCCGGGGCAGTGGTGTTAGGCAAGATGAATTGCGACGAATTCGCAATGGGATCGTCGAATGAAAATTCGGCGTGGAAGCCGGTGCACAATCCCCGTGATCTGAGCCGTGTGCCGGGTGGCTCGTCGGGAGGTTCGGCTGCGGCGGTGGCAGCAGATTTGGCGGTAGCCACGCTTGGAACTGATACTGGAGGCTCGATTCGGCAACCTGCATCGTTTTGCGGGGTTGTGGGTTTGAAACCGACGTATGGGCGGGTGTCGCGCTATGGCTTGATTGCATTTGCTTCGTCGCTTGATCACATAGGTCCGCTGACAAAAACGGTGAAAGATGCGGCGATAGTACTGCGGACCATCGCGGGACGTGATCCTATGGATTCCACGTCCGCGGAAGTGCCGGTTCCCGATTACGTCGCGGAACTGGAAAAGCCAGTGCGTAGCTTGAAAATCGGGTTGGCGAAAGAATATCTCGCCGAAGGACTCGATCCCGAAGTCCGCCGCGCCGTGGAAGATGCAGTGCAGAGCTTGTCGGAGCTGGGGTGCGAGGTTGTCGAAATTTCTTTGCCTCACACGGAATATGCGATTGCAACCTACTACATTGTGGCGACCGCGGAGGCTTCCTCGAACCTGGCTAGATTTGATGGCGTCCGCTATGGGTATCGGGCCGAAAATGTTCGCAGCCTTTCGGAGATGTACCGGCGAAGTCGCGACCTTGGATTTGGCGCCGAAGTGAAGCGCCGCATCATGCTGGGAACTTACGCGTTGAGTGCCGGATACTATGACGCTTACTATCTCAAAGCACAAAAAGTGCGCGCCCTGTTGACGCGCGATTTCGAAGAGGCTTTCAAAAAAGTAGACGCAATTGTTACCCCGACTAGTCCCACAGCGGCGTTCAAGCTGGGGGACAAAACCGATGATCCGTTGGCGATGTACCTTGCTGACATTTATACCGTGACCGCCAACCTCGCCGGCATCCCGGGGATCTCAATTCCGTGCGGCGAGACGAAAGAAAAGCTGCCAATCGGAATGCAGATCTTGGGAAAGCATTTTGACGAGGCGACGATTCTGCGCCTGGCGCACGCATACGAGCAGGCAGCGTAGTTTTCCGACGGGTTCATAAAGCAATCAAAAATTAGGAAGCCGCAAAGGCGGGCAGGTGAGGACACCTGCTCCTATGTGTTCGATCTGATGAGGACGAAACACGTAGGCCCAGACATCCCCGTCTGGGCGGCCAGCGAAGCCGGCAGGATTTCATTCGTCCAGATTCGTCCGCTGTTGTCGCAATAGAAGGGTCACATAAAACCGGAGAGCCGGAGCAGTAAAAAATCAAATCACAATAAGGAGCTTCATCTTATGCAGTCTTTATCTTGCATGTCGCAGTCGTGTCTTCCGCAATCAAACCTAAATCCTAAAATACGATTCACTCTCGTCGCCGTTTTATCCATCGCGCTCGCGACCACTGGTTGCAGTGCGCAATGGATGAGCGTTGCGCTGGCCGACTTGCCCGCGCTCACACAAATGGCGCTTAACATTGCAACGCTGGTTACTACTCTGCAATCCGGGAAGCAGATTGATCCCGCCGAGATAACCGCGGTACAGAATATCTCCGCTGAAGCGAGCCGGGATTTGTCTTTGTTGCAGAGTCTTTATAACGAATATAGAGCTAATCCCAACGCGAGCACGCTTCAGAAAATTCAGAGCACAATCGCGAACATAAATCAGGGTCTTCCGGTGCTGCTGCAATCCGCGCACATTAGCGATCCCGTCACGGCCGCCAGAGTTTCGGCTGGGGTGAATTTGATTCTCACGACGGTTTCAAGCTTTGCCGCGTTGATGCCGCAGGCAAATCCAACCACTTCGCAGACCGTTGCTGGCGTGAAAATTGCGATACCGAACGCCAAAGAACTCAAGGCGCAATGGAACCAGGAAGTGTGTGGCGGCATGGCTAATGCAGCGACGCCGGCTATGAATGCCTGCGTGGTGAGGTAATTTTATGAGCCTCCCCGTCATCGCGATTACGAATGCATCCACTTGCCTCAGCGACGCGCAGGTGCAGTTGGCGATTCCATCTTTGCAAAAGCAGGTGAGCCGAGATTTCAATTCGTATTGGGATCTGGATTGCTCGCTAACGTTCCTGCAAAAAAAACAATCACTGACCGCAGGATGGTGGCAGATTGTCGTAACGGACGATCCCGATCAGGCTGGAGCGCTGGGCTATCACGAGCTTACAAACGCTGGCGCTCCTCTGGGAAAGGTCTTTGCCGCTCTCGATATTGAGAGTGGTTCGTCATGGAGCGTGACTCTAAGCCACGAACTGCTGGAAATGCTGGGAGATCCATGGATCAACTGGTGCGCCGAATCTCCAGATGGAAAATTGTTTGCACTCGAAGTATGCGATGCCGTGGAGGCCGACCATCTAGGCTACGAGATTGATGGCGTGATGTTGTCGGACTTCATCACGCCGTCATGGTTCGAGCCCACGGAAGCGGATCGAGTTGATTTCATGAAGAGGATTTCAAAGCAGCTCGAACTGGCTCCCGGAGGATACATTTCGGTTCTGGACCCAGGCAAAGGATGGACACAGCTATCGGCAGACAGCCTTGGTGGCGCCTCGATACCGCCTGGAAGCAGGAGATCGCGACGAGCGATGGATAAATCTGAGTGGAGGAGGAGCGTGCGGTAGGCGAGTGCTCAATGGGGCAATCGCACGCTTATTTTTTCGACGTTCTATCGCCGTTCTTAGCCGCCTGCCGCTGTTGCATGGCGACAATGACGACCTTGAGCATGTCGTCCCAGGGGGCGGGTTTTCCGGTCCATATTTCGAACTGGCGGGCGGCTTGGTGTACAAACATCTCGATGCCCGGGATCACTTCGACTCCTCGGTCTTTTGCCAGCTTCACGAGCTGGGTCTCTGGGGGGTCGTAGATCATCTCGAAAAGATAACGTGCCTTGATCTCGTCGGCGTTGAGTGGCGACTCGCGAGTATTTGTCATGCCTACCGGCGTGGCGTTCACGATGACGTCAAAACTTAGCTTCTTGAGATCGGGGCGCTTGATGGTGCGGGCTTTGGCCTGGCGGGCCAGTTTTTGCGCCGGAATAGCACTGCGATTCAGAATGTAAACATCGGCGCCGCGCTCTTTCAATCCGAAGACTGCTGCACGGGCGGCGCCTCCCGCGCCCAGAACTAAAATTCTTGACTTGTCCAGAGTGATCCGCTGCTCCAGCGGACGAACCACGCCGACTGTGTCGGTATTGAAACCATAGAGTTTGCCATCTTGTGCCCGAACTACGGTGTTGCAGGCACCGATTTTGGTTGTCTGAGAGTCGGTATTGTCGAGGTGGGAGACGATTGCCTGCTTATAGGGCATCGTGATCGAAACCCCATGAATCGGAATTTCTCGCACGCACATCAGCAAATCCTTCAAAGTCTTTGCATGCAGCGCGACATACACGCCATTGACGTTTTCACGGTTCAGCGCGGCGTTCATGATGGCTGGCGACAGAGAATGTGCGACTGGATCTCCGGCCACTCCGTAGACGCGGGTGGCCGCGTCAATTTGCTCTATACGATAAGTGTTGCGCAACTCTTGCGCGGTAATCTGTCCGGGAGCGGTTTTCTCATCCGGGCTGGCGGCGGCGAAAGTGAACACGCTGCCTGCGCGCACTCCCAGCACACGGCTGATGATTCCCTGTTCGGCCATGCACAGGCCGATCAAAGAATACTTATCGCCGTTTTCTTGCAGAAACTTCATGATGGCCACGTTGTCGGAAAGGCTGGTGGCTGTTGAGACAATCTTGTAGAAGTCGGCGGGGATAGACACCATCTTTGCTAACGTCTCATCGAGATTTTTTGTGCCACGGAAATCGTGATGAGAAAGAATAAGCGCCGCCTTGGAACGTAACTTGTGTAATTGCTGGGGGTTGCACCGGACCGCGCTCTGCAACTCCACATCAACAAGTTGGCAGCCCGCAGCCGATGACTTGGTCAGGATATCTAACTGCGAGACTATGGATCCCCGGAACTTACCATCGCTCGCTACGCGGCGGCACGTAGCAATTGCCGTCACGTGGGGATGGTGATCGGTAAATTTCTTGATCTTGGGCAGCGCTAGCGCAGGATGTGCGAGGTAGTCCAACCTGAACTCAATAAACGTGTTATCGCGTATCAGCGCCTCCGCCTTCTCGACCATATCAGAGGCGTCTGCGCCAGTGACGGCCACGCAAACGCGCGGGAGTCGCTGGTGCAGGAGCTTGGCGGCGAAACTGTTAGGGGAGGCTGTCATCGTTAAGAGTAGGTCGGCGCGATATTACAGGCGTGTAATTCCAGATGCAAGAACGGATTAACAATTCTCGCAGGCAGAACCAATTGACCTACATGGTCTTACACCGCCGTAACCTTGACCGGGAGGGTTCGGGTTGTTACTGTCCAGACTGAAAGCCTTTTATTTACTTCACTTAGAGGATGCCAGGGCCGGGAAACTGGGCGGCTTGGCTCCAGAGGTAACATGAAGAAAACAGGATTGTTGCTGGTATTGGTATTGGTATTATTGGCTGGGGCAACTGCTCAGGATGTTTCAACCGCGAGCGGCCGAGAGGCTCCGCAAGGCACGCTTCCCACTACGGTCAGTTTTCCAACTGAGAGAGTTCAGACGCCAACCTATGCGGATCTGTACTGCTCGGGATTTCTAAGTCCCAAAGTTCTCCCAAACGCGAATTTCGTGGCTGGAGGTTTACAGACTCCAAGCACCACTAAGTTCGTAAATGGAGACATGGTTTATCTTGCGGGCGGTGGCTACCAAAGTGGCCAGGAATACACCATTGTCCGTGAACTCCAGGACGTAAACGAGTACCAATTATTCCCCGGACAGCATGCCGCAGTGAAAGCAAGCGGCCAGCCTTACGGAGAAGAAGCGCGGGTCCGCATCGTGGATACGCGCAGCAAGATGGCCATCGCACAAATTGAATTCAGCTGCGACCCGGTAAATCCCGGGGACTTTGCGGTGCCTTTTGTGGAGAAGCAGACGGTAGGGTTTCATCCTCAAATACGCTTTGATCGCTTCTTGCCTCGCAACAACAATGTGTCCGGCAGGATTTTGATGGCCAAGGACTTTGACTCACAATTGGGCACTGGCCTCAAGGTTTATCTGAACGTAGGTTCCAATCAGGGCGTGAAGGTTGGAGACTACTTCCGTGCAGTACGCTCCTACACCGCGGATTTGCACGACCCGGTAGATTCCCTGTCGTTCAAGGCATCCACTTCGGAGGATACTCAAAAGAAGCCGCCATCCATTGAGCCTAATTTCTTTAACAAAACCAATGGGCCGAAAATTCACGTGGCTGACCTGCCACGCCGTTCGGTCGGAGAAATTGTAGTCATCGGTACAACGCCGACGACTTCGACGGGCATGATCGTGTTCGCCGTGGAAGATGTCCACCTCGGCGACGGCGTGGAGTTAGACCCCCAATAGGCCGAACACAAAAATTAAATTCCATAGGGGGAGGATCTCAAGATCCTTCCTCTGTTTTTCAGACCGTCCTGCCGCTGGTGGTTTATGGCAGACCGTTCCGGACCACGTCCCGATCTCCAAAGATTTCGGCAGTGAATACCTCGACGGTTGCGCCAGACTTCCACGCGTCGAGTGGCAAGCCTGCCTTTTTGCAAGTCTGCTCAAGAAAAGTTACGCGGTCCCAACCGTGCTCCAACGGCACTTGGGGTAAGAGCAGCCCGCGCCGTCCATCCTTGCTCACCAGCAGGCCATGCATTCCGAGTTCCACTTCTTCAGGCGCCCCCCGTTTCAGCGGAGAAAGAATGCTCAGAGATACTTCAATTTCGCGGGCTTCCTCGAGAGTTAGAACGCGGAAGCGCGTGTCTTCGAAAGCCGCGCCCCGCGCAGTTTCGACAATTGCGCGATGAAGAGGCGCAGTCGGCAGGGGGTAGCCAACACAGCCGCGCAGTTGGCTATGAAGATAGATCGTTGTAAATGCTCCGCGAGGCGCGGCGAAGCGCGCGGAGGGAAGAAGGATGGTAATTTCCCGGTGTTCCAGCGCTGACAAGATCGCCTCGTGAGCTAAGGTCAGGAGTTGGCGGCGTTCCAGATAGGTGAATTCATTCGGGCAGGGAATCCCGGCATTTCCTGGAGCCTGCGAATCATTCGATTGCGTGGACATCCCGCTTCCTACGCCGGCTGAGGACGAAGGCACGCCGCCGTCGCTTAACCACTTGCCGGTCAATCTTCGTCCAGAACGCGGCAAAGTAATCCGTGGCTGATACGAGTGAAAGCAGAACCATGAAGCCGATGGCAAAGCGGGCGATCCAATCCACGGGAAAGAAATACGGCCCGTACACCGGCCACTCAGTCCAGCGATGATCAAGAATCACGGCTACGACTGAAACAATTTGCACAACCATTTTGAACTTGCCCAGGTCGCTGGCTTCAATCGTAAAACCTTCAGAAGCGGCGATAGAGCGCAAGCCACTTACCAGGAATTCCCGGCCTATGATGATGACGGCGATCCAAGCCGGAACCAGTCGCGGATTGAACTGCACCAGCGTGATAAAAGCCGCTGCGATCAGGAGCTTGTCGGCGAGCGGATCAAGCAACATGCCCATGGTTGTGATCTGACCGCGCTTTCGCGCCAAGTATCCATCAATGCCGTCGGTTATTGAAGCGGCAATGAATAACGCCGACGCCAGTAATTCCTTTTCCCCGTTGATGCTTGGCAAATGCCTGGTGGAGAGAATCCAGATCAACAGCGGGATGCTGAAGATGCGGGTCAGCGTTATGGAATTGGGCAGATTCACAAGAATATCGGCGCGTTAGGCCGGGACTCACGCTGCTTTGCGGCTAGCTGCGATTATCCTCCTCCTTCAACTGTGAACGCAATGAACGTTTGGACTATGTTTCCGAACCGTTGGAGGCAGTATTTAATGGGGCGGCTGGTCCTTGCCATGCTTCTTCTGCTCTTCGGCCCGTCGTTTGAATTCCTGCTCTAACCCGGCGTAGACCTCCGGTATTTTATCCGGGTGTTGAATTAGATCCAGGAACATCGTTCTAATGTCGAATAAAGGAAAACCAAAGAACTGGTGATATTGGGCCGGGAGTGGAGGGCCACCTGGGTTTCCGGCGGATGGAATGGTTTGAGGCAAATGGACGGCAAGCATGCTTCCGCCCGCCAGGCTCTCGTGCGGATACATTGATAACCACTCGCAGTTTCGGGAATCGAAAGTTAGATTTGCGGAAACCACCGCCCATTGCCCTCCATCGCTTGCCGCCGGTTGCTGACAGTTCCATTCGTAAGCGCCCGGAACATCTTTCGTGCTGTCAGTGAGTCCGTACCAATCGAGGGCGATTTTTTGCAAGCCGCGCTGTTCGGCGAATCGCTTCACCTCTGGGATAGACTGGTTCCAGTCAACGTTCGAATCATTCATAAGCGTGTAGATCGGCCGCCCAAAGCTCAGCGAGTTCACATAAGGGAAGTAATAGGGGTACGTTCGCAGGGCACTAAACACGCAACTGCCTGCGAGAATAATGACAAGAGCAATACCTAGTCTGGCTAACACGGAAGCACTTGGACGAAGATCCTTCAACATCGGAGGCAAGGGGGCGAGCAAGAGGATGATCAGGACAATGGGCACGGTAAAGTGACGAATACTGATGTCGAGGTGGCTCAGCAGGTCCACTCCGGTAAACACGATGAGAGATACCCACAGAACACGCCAATGCACCCGAACTTCATTCGTAACGGTTGACTGACCTGCGACCCGTTTTCTGAATGGAGCAACAATTAGAGCCAGCAGCAACAGTCCCACAAAGCCCAAAGGCGATTTGAGCAGGAAGACGACCGGATAATAAAACCAGACTCCATGTGGATATCCGCGGCCAAGAATAAACGTAGGACGGCTGGCAGTGATGAGAACCATGAACAATCCCCGCAGAAAAATCCACACCGGCATCAGCAACCGCCTTAGCGGAATGAACGCCGGGTGACCGCGCCCGATGAAATCTAGAATGTCAGTAGTCTGGCGGATGGAAAAAATAAAATAGAAGGCGTACACAATCGCGGAAGCCCATGCGATACCCCTGAGCGTAAATCGCCATCGCAGGCGCCGCCAGACGCGCTGCTCTTTCTTGCTGCCGGGTTGGCCCACGACAGGCCACCAGCGCGTAGTGAAGGCGAAGATACCGAAGGCGAAAAACAGGATGCCGGCGGTAAACTTCGAAAGAATCGCGCCTGCCAGGCATAGTCCGAATAGAAATGACTTTTTGCGATCCGGCTCGCCCCAGATTTCGGCGAAAGTCCATAATGCCAACAGACTAAAGAGGGTGATCGGTATGTCGGTGTGCACTAAGGGGCCAAATGCCAGAAAAGCCGGATAGCTGACATAAACGACGAGGCAAAGCAGGCCGCCCCAATCACCCCCTAAGCGGCACCCTATGGCGAACAGCGACCAGCCCAACGCGAGAGCCAGCAAGAGCATTGGAAATCTCGCCCACGCCACGGTGCTCACCGGATCGTTCCAGCGGTTCAAGACCCAATCTCCGAAAATCCATTGGCAGATATAGGCTCCAAAAAACTTTCTTTCAGCGAACGTCCACGAAGTATTGGAATAATCCGCATGAGTTCCGCGAATTACCAGAGGGATTACCGCCCAAACCTTGGCGAGGGGTGGATGCTCTTCGTTCAGTCGAAGGTCCAATTTTTGCACGTAGCTTAGGCCAGCGCCGATGTGTGCGACTTCGTCCACCGTGACCGACTCGCGCAGCGCGGCACCGCCCACCAACACTGCCATTAGAAGAAGCAATAATATGGCGACGATAGAAGAGTATCTATTTGGTTTCAGGGAGGGATTACCCTGTGTACGCAAGTTAGAAGTAGTCATTAAGCCTGGCTCTGGTGGGATGGAGCGAGCATTGTATCCGGGTTGGCAATGGTTGTGAAGAAGCGTTGGTGATGCAGTCGCGGCATTTGACTGGCAAACATTGCCATTTCTTACGCTGCCCGCTTAGAATCTCTATATTCGGGCGTTCGATGCAAGCAAGAAGAAGAAAAATTGAACAAGGTCATTGCCATTTATCCCGGTTCGTTTGATCCACCTACGAACGGTCATCTGGATTTAATCGAACGCGGGAGCAAGATTTTCGACGAACTAGTGGTCGCAATCCTGCGTAACCCGGACAAAGACCCTTTATTCAGCCTGGGTGAACGGCGAAATATGCTTGACGACCTGACGCGACACTTTAAGAACGTTCGCGTGGATACTTTTGATGGTTTGACAGTTGACTATGCGGCATCGGTCGAAGCCAGCGCCGTTTTGCGAGGGATTCGTGCTCTTAGCGATTACGAATATGAACTGCAAATGGCGCTCATGAATCGCAAGCTGGCCCCACACTTGGAGACCGTCTTCATGATGCCGGCGGAGCAGTATTCTTATCTCAGTTCAAGGCTGGTTCGGGAAGTTGGGCGGTTGGGGGGCTCGATTCGAGATCTTGTGCCTGAAGCTGTCGAGCAAAAATTGCGCGAGAAACTTGATCCCGCCGTTAAACTTCAGGTATCGCCAAAGCGGAGATTATCCGAACACAGGAAGAAGGCAGGAAAGGGAGCATGACACCAGTAACCGAAGCAGTTCCAGCCGTGAAACTTACCGCGCGCATCAACCGCATTGAACCGTCGGCAACGATGGCGGTAGTTGCGGAAGCCGATAAGCTCCGTCAGCGAGGCATTGACGTCGTGGACTTTGGCGCGGGCGAGCCGCATTTTCCGACGCCGCAGCATATTAAAGACGCAGCCATCGCCGCTATCCAGAATAATTTCACGAAGTACACCGCCGTAGGTGGAACTACAGAGCTGCGCGATGCAATCATTCAGCGTCACACTGCCGATTTTTCTTCGAATTATCGCCGCGAGGAATCCATTGCTTCGGTAGGCGGAAAGCATGGACTGTTCAACGCGATCCAGGTGCTGGTGGACCACGGCGATGAAGTAATTTTGCCGGTGCCGTACTGGGTTTCCTTCAAAGACATCGTGCGTTACGCAGGTGGAAATTGCGTTCTGCTTGAAACCGATGAAGAGCAGGGTTTCCGGATCACCGCGGAGATGGTGGCGAATCTCGTAACCTCGCGCACTAAGCTCATTATTTTGAATTCGCCGTCCAATCCTTCGGGCGCAGTAATGACGCCCGAAGACATGCGGGAAGTGATCAGATTTGCGTCCGAACGCGGTATTTGGGTTATTTCCGACGAATGCTATGTGTATCTGAACTACACGGGCCGGCAATTTTCGGTTGGATCGTTACCGGAATATCGCGAACGAATGGTAATTGTCGGTTCGCTGTCGAAGACATACGCGATGACGGGATGGAGGCTTGGGTACGTGCTGGCTCCCGCGCAAATCGTTAGTGCGATGCAAAAGCTGCAAAGCCAGTCCACTTCGAATCCGACTTCAATCGTGCAGAAGGCGGCCGTGCAAGCGCTCAAGGGCCCGCAACAGTGTGTCGAGGAAATGCGCCAGGAATACATCAAGCTGCGCGATCACGTGGTGAAGGGTCTGCGGTCCATTCCCGGAGTGAAATGCACTTTGCCGGAGGGCGCGTTTTATACCTATCCCAATATTTCGGCATTTTTTGGACGCGGAGGAGTGAATTCCGCTGCTGATTTAGCCGGGAAATTATTAAAAGAAGCGCATGTGGCTACGGTACCCGGCGAGGGTTTCGGCACGCACTCTCATATTCGCATTTCTTACGCTACCTCGGTTGGTGAACTCGACCGCGGATTGGAGCGAATGCGTAAGTTTCTTTCGTCACTATAAGAAAGGCGATGTTCGAGGCAGCCTCTCTGCGTCGGTAAGCTTCTAACGCGCAATGCCCGCAAGCGCCTTGTCGTTCCTCACCACATGAGCGATTTATACCCACTGCTGATGCATCCTCTTTTCGATCCCCGTCCGTGGGGGACTCAGGATTTGTCTCCTATTTATTCGGGGCATCGCTTCGATGAAAAGATCGGCGAAGCATGGCTCACCGGGGATAATTGCAAAGTCGCGAATGGTCCATTGAGGGGGAAGTCGCTTTCCGAGCTAAGTGAACTGCATGGTCGGGCGTTGATCGGTAATGCTCCCAGGAACAAAAAACAATTTCCCCTCTTGATGAAATTTCTTTTCCCTCATGAAAAGCTTTCCGTGCAGGTGCATCCCGACGATGCCAGCGCGCAAAAGATAGGACAAACATGCGGCAAAACGGAATGCTGGTACGTGGCCCACGCCAAACCCGGTGCCCAGGTTGGGCTTGGCCTGAAACCAGGCGTGACGCTGGAACAGTTTGAAGCAGCAATCCACGACCAACGGGCGGAAGAGCTTCTCAACTGGATGAATGTGTTTCCGGGCGAGATGATTTACGTTGCGGGGGGCACGGTACACACACTGGGGCCCGGCTCCATTATTGTCGAGACACAGCAACAGTCAGACACAACATATCGACTGTATGACTACGGGCGTCCGCGGGAATTACATCTGAAAAAAGGCCTGGCATCTGTGAAAGAGAAAGTAGCATCCGGCAAGGTCGTGCGGCCGGCCCCGGAACGAATAAATGGAGCCCGCAATACTCATTCTAAAATGATCGCTGCCCCGCATTTTACGGTTGATCTTTATGAGTTGAAGGACGCCCAGAAGTTCCAAACCAATTCCGATTCCGGCGCCAGCTCAGTCCAAATTTTGATCGCAGTCGAAGGCTGCGGAATCGTGGAGTGCGACGGAATGGACAGCGTCACGCTTGCAAAGGGCGATGCGGTTGCGGTGCCAGCAGTGGTTAGTGAGTTTCGCGTGCGTCCGCAATGGTCAATTGAATTATTGAAAAGCAGTGTACCCGGGGAAGGCGTGCCTGAACCAGTGACACGAATGTAACTTACGTCCGATTATTCTATGGCGAAGAAAAATGTCAATTTCTATCCGGTAGTTCTTGCTGGCGGGCGCGGTACACGTTTTTGGCCCTTGAGCCGCAAGCGCCGCGCCAAGCAACTGCTCGCGCTGGATGGCAAGCAGACGATGATTCAGCAAACGGTCAGCCGTCTAATCGGACTTTCTGCCCCCAGTCATTTCTGGATAATCACGAACAGCGACCTTCGCCAGGAGATTGTGCGACAGTTGCCGCGTATTGAAAGGAAACAAATTCTCGCTGAGCCGGTTGGACGAAACACTGCTCCGGCAATCGGTCTCGCGGCCTTCATTTTGGAACGTACTTCTCCTGAAGCGGTTATCGGATTGTTCCCCTCCGACCACGTCATTCAGAACAAAGACGAATTCTCGAATGTTTTGAGGAAGGGCATTGAAATTGCTGCGGTGGGGGAAAACATCGTGGTTCTGGGCATTCGCCCATCACGCGCCGAAACAGGTTATGGCTATATTCGGGCGGGTTCGGCAAGATCCAATGGAGCTTTGCAGGTTCAGCAATTTACCGAGAAACCTGATGCCGCGCGGGCGGCTGAATTCGTTTCGGCAGGAAACTATTTTTGGAACAGCGGTATGTTTTTGTGGAGTGCGCGCAC
>PNAR01000324.1 GCA_003169715.1 Acidobacteriaceae bacterium
ACGCCGTAATATTTTGCGCCCGGAGATGCCTTCCAAGTCAGAGCAACGGAATGTTTCGAGGCTAGCGTCTCCGATTGTCCCGACTGCTTTGCCGCCGGACAGGCTAGCGTGAACAGTGCGATCGCGATAACTGCAATCGAGCTACCGAACCTGAGCAATATCTTCGAAATCAGCATTTGCAACTCTCATTCTACGACGAACATGCTATGACGAAACAGACCGTCAGAAGTGCAACAAAAGCGCCGGGAAACTTCTCACCTCTTGGTTTCATCGCCGCCGTCGCTATAATTCTGCCATGCCGGATGCCTCATCGGGAAATCGTAGTGTTCTGGCCGGCGAGACACGAGTTATTGTTCGGAACCTTTTTCACCACGCGCTCGTCCAGGGCGGCATTGATCGGGCTTTTCAACGCAATGTTAGCTGCGAACGCGGAATATTGCGGGTTTGTGACGACCTCTATGACCTGAATTCCTATGGCCGGGTGTTGGTCGTTTCGATCGGAAAAGCGGCGCATTCGATGGTTGGCGCGCTGCAAAGTCAGGCGGGCGACAGGTTTGAGGGCATCATCGTGGGACCCGAGAGTTCGGCGCCACTGCTTCGAGGGTTCCGGTACTTCCAAGGCGGACATCCGTTTCCCAACACAGAATCAATTCATGCCGGCAACGCAATCTTGAAGTCTTTAGGGTCGCTTGATGATGCGTCGCTTGTAATTTACCTGCTTAGCGGCGGCGGATCTTCCATGATGGAAAAGCCGATTGATGATGAAATCTCAATCGAAGATTTGATTTCGACTTATCAGATTCTCGTGAACTGCGGGGCTCCGATTGCTGAGATCAATGCCGTCCGCAAACATTTGTCCGCAGTGAAAGGAGGACAGCTCGCACGTGCCGCGTATCCGGCGCAACAGGTTTCATTGCTGGTATCCGACGTTCCCGGCCATACTCCCGACGCCCTGGCGTCCGGCCCAACTATGCCCGATACAACTTCGATCGAGGATTGCTACGCCATTGCGGCGAAATATAATCTGCTCGAGCAATTTCCACTGACCGTTCGCGAGTTATTCGAACGGCGCGCTTTGGATGAAACACCCAAGTCTGGCGATCCCGAATTCAATCGCTGCCGCTGGTGGACTGTTTTGTCAAACGCCACGTTAATCGAAGATGTTAAGACGGAGGCCGAAGGGCTCGGATTTCACGCCGAGGTTGATAATACCTGCGACGACTGGGACTATCTTCGCGCCCGCGATTATCTTCTGGCACGTCTGCGCAGTCTGCGGGATAAATTCGAGAGAGTCTGCTTGATCAGCGGCGGAGAGGTTACGGTCAAGGTCAGCAACGGCGGCACGGGGGGCCGCAATCAGCAGTTTGCGCTTTCGTGCGCTGCGATGATTGCCGGAGAATGCATCACGGTCTTGAGCGCTGGCACAGACGGAATTGACGGTAATAGTCCAGCCGCCGGTGCGATTGTGGACGGCAGCACGATTGAACGAGGGCGGAAGTGCGGCCTCGACGTGAACTCTTATTTAAGCAGCTTCGATGCCTATACATTCTTCAACCGCACCGGGGACGCGATTGTCACGGGCCCCACGGGAAATAACTTGCGGGACCTGCGAATTCTCCTTGCTTGTTAGAACTATGTCGGAGTTTTTTGGTAGAGAGGCAGCAAGCTGCGTCTATACGTTAGACGTTGTGACAATTTCAACAAGTTGAGGCCTGTCACTGATACTTGGGCAGCGGCAATCTAGCGGAGATGATCGTGCCTTTACCCGGGGACCGGACCTCGAATTTCCCGCCCAATTGCCGGACGCGTTCCCGCATGCCGCTCAGGCCGACGCCCGATGCGCCGCCCATTTCGATTTCCCAAATCTTTTCTTTCGGTATGCCTTTTCCTTCGTCGGATACTTCCAGAGTGATCTCATCCGAAGATCGCATGATCCGCACCCTCGCAGTAGGGCTTTCAGAGTGCCGGTGAACATTGGTAAGCGACTCTTGCACCAACCGGAAAAGGGCTGTTTCCAATTCCCTCGGCAAGCGTCCGAAGTCTTCCACAAGCTCCAAATCCACTTTCATATTGCTCCGCTCGGCGAATTGTTCCAGATACCATCGCACGCCGGAAGCCAGCCCGACTTCATCAAGCAGCGGCGGATGGAGCAAATGAGAGATGGTCCTGATTTCACTTGATATCTGTCCTATCAGCTCGTTGTTCTGAGTGACCGCCTTGCGAGCCAGGGGGCTGAGCCCTGCCTCCGCCGCCACGACCGCGCTGTTCATGCTGATGGCGGCCAGCATTTGTCCTACGCTGTCGTGCAGTTCGCGGGCGAGGCGTCGTTGCTCGTCATCACGCAATCGCAGCAGCCTGGCGGTAAGCTCGCGCAGATTCGCCTCCGCACGGTTGCGTTCCGCAACTTGTTCCTCCAATTCGGCGGTACGCTCCCGTACCTGTTGTTCAAGGTTGTCGTGAGCTTTCTTCAGTCCTTCTTCGGAGCGTTTGCGTTCGGTAACATCCCGCGAACTGGATAACAGTTTCACGACACGGCCTTCGCCATCTCGAATCGGAGTAATCGTAACGTCCCACCATTTCGGCGTTCCTTTCAGAGTCGCGCAAGGCCCGTGAAAAATTCCCGTGCCACCCGCGGCGGCCATATCCAGCGCTTTTAGCACAGCCGCACGATCTGCGGACTGCCAAAACTCCACCCAATTGGCGTCATTGCACTGCGAAAAATCATCCACTTCCATGAGCTTCATCGCTACGGGACTCATGTACTTGACGCGAAAGTCCAGATCCAGAACTTTAATGCAATCAGAACTGCTCTCAAGAATGCGACGAGTGAATTCTTCGCTCTCGCGCAATACTTTTTCGGTCTCCCGGCGTTTCGCAAGCTCACTTTCGGCTTCCCGCCGGGCGCCCTTTTCGGAGTTCAAGAGTTGAATCATAGACAACGCAGAGGTAGTGAATTCCGCAAGGCTTGTCATGATTCTCAGATCTTCGTCATCAAAGCGTGTGTGCTCGTCGTGGGAGAGGATCCAAATCGTTCCCGACGGATTATCGCCAGAGAGGGGTACAACCAGCGCTTCTACGAAAGGCACACCCGCAGCGGCAAAGTATTGAAAGAGACGCTCGGGATGAGAAAACAATTGTGCGGATCCTCGGTCGAGAACTACGCCACACGGGCTAAAATTGCGCGGCGTAAACCCACCAATGCTCCCCTTCAACAACCCGGCAAGGTTCGTCCATCGAAAGATTACTTCCCCGGTTGCGGTCGTCTCGAGCAAGCTTAAGCCCGCGGTATCTGCATTACAGAGTTCCAGCGCGTAATTAAGCAGCGTATCGGGCAACTCCTGCGGAGCAGTCGCCATGACCGCGGCAAGGGTTCGCAAGGCTTTATTCTCGCTGGCGGCTCGGGGAAGGCGTTGCGGCCTGGATGACAAGTTTTCTGTAATGAGAATGTCGTCGAGGGATATCTGTGCGCCCGTCGGCACTGCGCGGGGGATCTTCAAAAGAGGTTGCGTTGACATAAGTTCCTTTATTCAACCGTAACCGGTTCAGCATCGGAATCGCCCTGATCCTCGCCACTTTACGAGGAAAGGGATGCTCCCATTTTATAACCCGAAGTTAACCAATCGCATAGAAATCTGTTTCAACGCAATGTTCGCCATCGAACGTAAATATCAACGGATTGATTGTGGTTAAACGTTATGTTAGAACCTTGTCCGAGGGCGAAACAAAGCGGAAACATTGGAAAGATTACGCAAGCGGGCTTCCCAGGAAATGGATTCGAGAAAACTAAATCTACTCATTGAACAAATTGACCGGTTCCTCGACGAGCAGCACAAAGCCGTTGGACACAAAGATCAGCCTAACTTGCGCACGCTTTGTCGGGAACGCCTGGGCCAAATAACCGCGTAACGCCCTCTTCGAGTACCAGCAAACGGTCCTCAATTCCCGCCGCCTGTACTTCCATCCTCAAAAGTTGCAAGGGCTCTTCCATAGGCTCATGCGACAACCGGAATGTCCCATAGTGCATGGGAACCATCCATTGCGATTTGAGATCGAGAAAGGCGCGAATCGCATCGGCGGGGCTGGTGTGCACATTCCTGAATGAAGCTGGGCTGTATGCGCCAATGGGAAGCAAGGCCACTTCCGGCTTGAGCCGCTCGCCGATTTCGCCGAATCCAGAAAAATATGCCGTATCGCCAGCGTGATAAATGGAATGCCGATCGTCTTGAAGAACATAGCCACCGTAGCCGCGGTAGGAATCTTTAAGAATTCGGGCGCCCCAGTGTCGCGAGGGAACATGAGTAATCGTCAGCTCAGCTTCGCGATGACTGTGCCACCAGTTCAGCTCGATCACTTCCTTAAACCCCAGGTCCGCCACGAGATCGCGCACGTGGTGCGGGACAATGATTGTTGGAGCATCTGCACCGCGTCTGCGAGCCTGTTGCGCGAGCGCCCGCAAAGACGGCCGGTGTAAATGATCAAAATGCGCATGAGTGACCAGAACGAGATCAATGGGCGGGAGATCGCGGAGATGAACTCCCGGCTGCCGCAGCCGCTTCAGAACGAACAACCATCTCGCGAAGTTAGGATCAATGATGACGTTTTGTCCGGCGATTTGTATAAAAAAACTGGAATGGCCAATAAAGGTGATCCCAAGCTCGCCTTCAGTGACTAATTTTGGTACGTGCGTTTGACCGATCCGCGGAGTCATCGCCGAGCGACGGACCAGATGTCCGAAATGGCTGGCGCGCCTCCGAAGCGGTGAACGTTTTGGGAAAGTTCTTTGCATTCTGAGATTGCGCGGTTTGTTATGTTATCCCGCCGAGGTTACTTACCGATTACTTGACCCCGCGCCAGACCTAAGTTCTAATCTCTATTCTTAATTCTCAAAGAAAATTGATTCGTCTTTAGATTGGATGAATCCGGGAGCCGAAGGATGCGTGTCGCTTTTTTAGGTTTAGGGATCATGGGACGCTCAATGGCGTCAAACCTGGTGAAATCGGGACACGAAGTCACCGTTTGGAACAGGACGCCTGGGAAAGAAGTAGAAGGCGCGCGTGTGGCCGGGTCTCCGGCGGAAGCGGCTCGTGGATCAGAAGTGGTGTGGATGTGCGTTTCCGATACGAAAGCGGTCGAAAGCGTGCTATTCGGAGAGCACGGAGTGGAAGAATCGCTGACTGAAGACATGGTCGTCGTGGATTCCAGCACTATTTCTCCCTCAGCAACACGCAAGTTTGCCGAACGGGTCCGGGCTCGCGGGGCTCACTATGTGGACGCGCCGGTCACAGGTTCAAAAACCGCCGCGGAGAATGGAACGCTTATTTTTATTATCGGCGGCGAAGAACACGTCATCGAGCGGCTGAAGCCCTGCCTGGCAGCTATGGGCAAGCAATTCTTTCGCATGGGCGAAGTTGGCAAGGGACACGCCGCCAAGCTGGTCATGAATCTTCAAATCGCGGTCATCTACGAAGGATTTGTCGAGGCTTTGACGTTGGGAGCCAAACTTGGCGTGGATGCGGGGACTCTTTTGCCGCTGATCAATGCTTCCATGGTTCGGTCTGGAGTCGTTGAATACAAGGCGCCGTTTGTCCTGAAACGTGACTTTACCCCTAATTTCCCCATGCGCCTGATGCACAAAGACATCCGCCTCGCGCTCGATGCTGCCAAAGAGGCACGTGTGAAGTTGCCAGCGCTGGAAATCGTCGAGGAAGTTTACGACGTTGCCGTCGAAGACGGGTTGCAAGATGAGGACTTCGCCGCAACCATTACTTTGCTTGAAAAATGGGCAGGAATTCAGGTGAAAGGCCAGTCGGCATAGCGTTCATCGGGCTCGCCTTTAACGGTTCTGAACATCCATTTTTAGTCGTCCGTGTGGCAATTAACGTTCCGACGCTGGATGACATCGGTCTACAACCGGGAGGGTTACTGCGGTAATCACTCGCGTCCTCCTCTATTACAGAACTATTACACCCGCCAGATAAGCTCCCTGCTAATTTAGTAAATAGACACCTACGAAGTAGGAAGGGCCGAACATGGAACTCGCAGCGTTGAATCGCAAGGCAGCCGGAGACGATGAAATCAACTGGGTTACTGCAACCTTTATGGCGCTGTTTCATATTGGCGCGGTCGCTGCCCTCTTCTTCTTTACGTGGAAAGCGCTTTTCGTTTCGATGTTCCTGTGGTGGATTTCCGGAAGCCTCGGTATTGGAATGGGCTATCACCGCCTGCTGACGCATCGCGGCTATAAGACTCCCAAGTGGGTCGAATATTTTCTTACGACATGCGCGACCCTCGCTCTGGAAGGCGGGCCAATTTTCTGGGTCGCCACTCACCGTATTCATCATAAGTACTCAGATCAGGAAGGCGATCCGCACTCTCCGCGCGAAGGTAAGTGGTGGGCGCACATGGGCTGGATTCTTACCGGGAAGTCCATGCACCATGACACGACGACTCTCGCAAAATACGTTCCCGACCTCGCCAAAGATAAGTTTCATGTTTGGATCACCAAATACCATTACGTCCCAATGATTGTTCTCGGGCTAATTTTGCTGGCCATCGGCGGACTGCCGTTCGTGATGTGGGGCATCTTCATGCGCACAGTGGTTGGTCTGCACGCCACCTGGCTGGTGAATTCCGCCACCCACACGTGGGGAACGCGCCGCTTCAAGACTCGCGACGACTCCACCAACAATTGGTGGGTCGCCATTCTGTCATTCGGAGAGGGCTGGCACAACAATCATCATGCGCATCCAGTTTCCGCGCGGCATGGCTTGAAATGGTATGAAGTTGATATGAATTGGTACGGTATCTGGGCGCTGAAAAAATTAGGATTGGCCCGCCACGTATATCGCGTGAAGCTGGACGAACTCGAGAGCCGCAACCCGGAACTCCACCAGGTGGCTCCCGCTGCAAAGGCGGAATTGGTTTCAGTCTAAGAAGCTCGCTACTCTGGACATGATTTAAGAGTCTTTGACGTCATCCTGAACGGCCGCAAGGCCGCGAAGGATCTGGCGAGTAGCGGCTCAACCCTCTTCTCCGATGTCTTGGCTCCATTCCGCCGCGCGCGGGATCCTTCACCGGTTGAAACCGGCTCAGGATGACTTCAAAAAAAGATGATGGTCCGTATCTAAGTCTTTGACGTCATCCTGAGTGGCCGTAAGGCCGCGAAGGATCTGGCGCGAGTAGGATCTCAGGTGTTTCGTCCGGCTTGTAAACGTCTCGCCAATCCGCCGCTAAGTCCTTCCAATGCGGATTCATAGCATTAATCAGTTCTAGCTTCCGGCTTCTCCGCCATCCTTTGATTTCTTTTTCCCGAGCGATGGCGTCCGTCGGATAGCAGAACATTTCGTAATAGACAAGACGAGTAAGGTTGTATTTAGAAGCAAACCTGGATCCGACCTTGTTTTTATGTTCGAATACCCGGCGCGGCAGATTGCCGGTAACTCCCGTGTATAACACGTGAGAACGTGGACCATTCGTCATAATGTAAACCTGAAAGTGCTTCGCCTTACGCATTGGCTCTATTCCTCTGCGCGCGAGATCCTTCGCCGGTTGAAACCGGCTTAGGATGATGATGCCCCATAGAACGATACTAAAAGTCTTTGACGTCATCCTGAGCGGCCGAAGGGCCGCGAAGGATCTGGCGAGTAGCGGCTCATCCGTCTTCTCCGATGTTGGCTCTACTCCGCAGCGCGCGTCTTAGAACAATAGCGGCTGCCACTTCCGCGGTCTGTGATGAGCGTCACATTTAGTTTTGGGTATCACAAATTGAGCTTTGGCGTCCGTATGTTTTCCTGCGACGCGGGCTCACGCGGTAGAATCCTGCCATGCGCATTACCAGCCGGCGCCGGGCGATTATTTTTTTCCTCTCCTTCGGCGTGTGTTTGGCTGCGATTGCCGTAGCGGTCGGCTTTGGGTGGATCATCCTCAACTGGCGCGAGGGGATCAAAGTTTTTCTGGGCGTAATTTTCTTCGGCGCCATTACGGCCGGCCTCGTCCTTAACACTATTTTTCTGTTGCGAGAGATTCGCCGCAACGAGCAGCACGATAGTTTCATCAACGCAGTCACGCACGAACTTAAGACGCCCATCGCTTCCATCCGGCTTTACCTGCAAACTCTGCAACATCGAGAAGTGGACGAAACGCAGCGGCGCGAGTTTTACCGCCGTATGCTCGACGATACTGATCGGCTGTTGGGCACGGTCGAGCAGGTGTTGAAAGCGGGAGTCGCGGGGCACAAGAAGAGCAGCCGCGAACGCGTGGCCATCGATTTCGAGAACTTGGTTCATGAATGCGTAGACGTTGCCCGCACCGGTCATCACTTGCAGGCGGCGGCTCTGCGCATTGAGCCGTCGGGTAACCGGGGAGTTAGAGTGACTGGCGACCCCGAGGAATTGCGCACGGCAATCGCCAACCTGCTCGACAATGCCATCAAGTA
>PNAR01000146.1 GCA_003169715.1 Acidobacteriaceae bacterium
AAGGGAGAGGTCTGCAAAACCTCCATTCGTGGGTTCGAATCCCACCCGCGCCTCCAACCTTTTCAAGCACTTACGTTTGCTCGCTCCCTGCAATCGCGGTTCTGCTAACAATCCTGCTAACAAAACTCCGCGAATTGCGGGTCTTCGAACCTCTGCGCAGCCGCCGTGACACCGCGTTCGCGGCCTCCCGATCCGCCTGCTGCGACAAGTGCACGTAGTGCTTCATGGTTGTTTCAGCGCGAGAGTGGCCAAGCCTTTCCTGCGTCACTTTGATGGACACGCCTTCATCGTGCAGAACGGTCGTATGCCAGTGACGAAGTAAATGCCAAGTCACATGCGTGATTCCCAGCTTTTTAACGGCAGGCCGAATAATTCTTTCAAGCACATTGTCGGCGAGAAAGGGAGCCGTGCCGCGAGTATTGAGAAAAAGCCAGTCTTCGTCGTTCGAACGTGGTCGTGCCTTTCGAAACTTCTTGAGTCTAACCAGGTCGCTTCTGCTCAGCCGGATTGGGCGTTGGCTGCGATGAGTTTTTGGGGAATCGATCTCCCCGTTATGCACCGCTTCCCGTACCCAAAGACAACTGTGGACCCAATCGATGGAGCGCCAGCGCAGAGCCAATAACTCGCTGACACGAACTCCCGTCGCGCACGCTAACCACACCATGGTGCGATACGGTTCGTCGAGTTCATTTTGGAGTTGTTGAATCTCTTTATCGCGGGGCAGCTTCGCTTGGTATTTGACTGGCTCTTGAGACATCTCTACGGAGCGAACCGGATTTACCTTGAGATACCCGAATTTTACAGCCGCAGCGTAAACGGCGCTGAAAACGTAAATGATGTTCTTCACCGTGTTCCACGCCAGACCGCAGCCGCTTTTCCGGGTAACAAAGGCTTGCACATCTTCTCCCGTGACGTCGACGAGTTGCATGGCGCCGAATTCAGGAAGAATGTGATGCGCAAGAACGACTTCGTAGCCATGCCGAGTGGTGCGCTTCCTCAGCGGGAGAATAAGTTTCTTGTATCTCATGTCCACGAAATCCTTGACGGTCGTTACCGGTCGAGGTCTGTAGTCGATGTCGTTCACCTCGGCCAGTTTCTCCGCCAATTTCCGTTCCGCGAGCTTCTTCGAGGGGACTTCCGTTGAACGGCCCAGGTTTATTGCACGTTGCTTGCGCACCACCTGATTGTCCGTTAAACGAAGATCCTCCCAATAAAAGCCCTCCCAGTAGGGATCACTAGTATTTCTTAACCGCACATGCCCTTTTTGAAACCGCTTGCGAGCCATGGATCGTTTCCTCCTTCCATTGGCCCGAGCGATTCCGTCGGTAGCCAGTAGGCTACCATTGGTTTCTGCGGTTTGGCGAAGCTCTAAATAAGCGCGCACCTCCTCACTTCTGAACCGGATTAGCCGTCCCAGGCGCACAAATGGAAGGCGGTCTTCCGCCTTGGCGGCAACGCGCTTGTATACCCAGTCGCGCGACACGCCGAATTGCGTGCAGAGATCCGTGACCGATACGAGTTCAGCGGATGTCGGAATGTGATTCGTGCCAGCCATCTGCACTTCCGCTATTTAGGAGGAAGGACCGTCGAGGACGGTTCGTTCTTCAAGAGGTGTTGGAGTGATGATTCGCCGCCGCGTTGTACGTTCGATCTCGGCCTGCGCCTTCATCACTGTGTGGCGAGCGTAGTTTTCCGGATTTGATTTATCTGTAGCGCGATATTGCGCTATCTGGCGTGCGATCTCTGCGGGGTCATCGCCACGGGCGAGGGCGCGTTTGGCAAAAGCCCAATCATGTTCGGACTGGCTCAGGTGGGACCGCAGGGAAGACTTCCGTTTGGCGCGGTTCTCATGGTTGTAGTGCGCGAAGGAATGGGGGTCTAGGCGTAGTTTGAAATCGCCAATGTGATACACGGCTGTCGATTCCCTGCGGGCCTGCACATGGAAATCCGTCTCGTACTTCTTGTTGGCGAAACCGGGAACTCGCAATACCCGAGTCACGTCAGTGGCGGCCGGGTCGCCACCGAACTCTCGCGCCATGCCGCGCAAGAGACTTTCGGCCTCCTTGAGATTTAATCCTTCGACGTTCCAGACGATTTGGTATTTTTCCGGCGAACTATTCAGGATGTAATTCGGCGTGGGGACCACGCTGGAATTCTCGATGGCCGCAAGGGCTTCGAAACCGCCATAATCCAAGTCGAGATAGACATGCTTTGATGGAGTCGATCTCTTCCTTTGTCCGCGTCGAGGCGTCCTTTTTAAGCGGGTTCATCCCTATATAGATGTCCGAGCCATTCCCGTTCTTGTAGCGAAGCCATGCCTGAAATCCCAGATTCGAAGCTTTTTGTGCACTGGTGATGCGCTGGATGGTTTCTGTGACGTTTCGGTTGAGCACCAGTACGGCGATGCGATCAGTAGGCTCGAAGTTGTCGAGAATGTATTCCGAAGGGGATGGAACGAACGGCGCCAGCTTTTGAACGGAATTCATACCAACTCCTTGTGACCGTCAAAGATGAAGCCATAGTTGTATTCGTCGCGATCGGGATCGTAGCCCAGAATTTCCACGACTTCGGAAACGAAGCGCCGGCCTGGGCGGCGCTCGAGGTGCACAACGACGTTGACGGAGTCTCCGACGTTTGTTTTGACGGCGCGGTAAGGGAGGTCCACACCACTCTGCAACACGCAGCTCGTGAATCGTGCCAAGGCCTGCTTTGCGGAAGTGGCGTGCACGGTCGATAGGCTTCCCGAATGCCCGGTGTTGAGAAGCTGCAAGAG
>PNAR01000196.1 GCA_003169715.1 Acidobacteriaceae bacterium
GGCATTGCAATGTTCCTCGCGGGACCGACTTGGGCCCGGCTCTCTTTTAGGGCGTTCGTCGTTTTGGTCGGAGTTCTGATTCTTGCGGGCGCGCAAAATACGTCTATCGTCGGCGCAAACGGCGTGCTCAGCCGCATGGCTGAAGACGGCGTTCTCACCTCGGGCTTCCAGAAGCCTCATCCGCGCTTCGGCACCAGTTACCGCATCGTCAATCTGATCGTGATCTTGCAAATACTCACTATCATTCTGACTCACGGCAATGTATTCATTCTCGCCGGCCTCTATGCATTCGGAGTCATATGGAGCTTCGCCTTCATGTCGTTGGCGGTTGTGGTACTTCGCTATAAGAATCCCGGAAACCGCGAGTGGCGAGTGCCGGGCAATCTCACTCTATTTGGCAAGGAAGTGCCGGTCGGCTTGTTCGTCATTTCAATTGTTCTTTTCATTACCGCCCTGGTGAATCTTTGCACCAAATCCGAAGCCACCATCGCCGGCGTCATTTTCAGCGGGGTCTTCTTCAGCATCTTTGCCTATTCCGAACACCGTGTCGCTAAAACCAATAAAGGCAAACCCGAGGGATTGGCGCAATTCCGCGTTTACGGCAACGAAGAGCTCGGCAGCAACGAATTGGGAGTGCGTCCCGGAAACGTTCTAGTCGCAGTGCGCGATCCCAGAAATCTTTACTATCTGCGAGAAGTACTCCGGCGCACCGATACGACCAAGCAGGATTTGGTTGTAATGACTGCGCGCCTCTATCAGCGCGAACATTCTTTTAGCGCCCGCACCGTTTTCGAAGCCAATGAAATTTTTGACCACTATGAGCAGGAGCTTTTCACCGCGGCAGTCGCGGTTGCGGAAAAGGAAGGCCGCCCAGTGTCACTGCTCGTCGTTCCAGCCGGAGACGTTTTTGACGCGATCGTGGTGACCGCGCAAAGATTGGATTCCAGTCGAATCGTCTGCGGCCTGTCGAACAAACTTACCAGTGACGAACAGGCAAAACTTACGGGCGATGCATGGGAGCGGCTACCCGAACCCAGGCCCCGCCTCATCATCGAGGTTCATGAGCCTAACGGAAAAGTGCGGGAGTATCCTCTCGGTCCTCACACGCCTCGAATGCGTCCCCAGGATCTTGAGCTGATGCACAGAGTCTGGCTCGACATCACCTCGGACCCACGATACGCGGGCGCTCATCACTATCACATCGTCGCCCTAGCTCTCGAAGAGCTACAACGGGAACTCGGCAGCCCCGACCGCGCCGCGCTCCTAGCCAAACTCCTCGACGAAATGCACAAAGACTCGGCGAGCTAGACCGGCCGATTGCCTTTGATCTACCCGATGTCGCCCTGGACCCCCTTACGAGGATTCGTCGTCTGCCTTTCTTCTTTCGTTCTTCTTTCGTTCTTTCTTTCTGGGGCCGCGCCCCGCGCTATTCAAATTCAGGCTCGCCGTCTGCAGCTTATCGAGGATCTGCCCCGCCTGTTTGTGGCCAATATTTCCTGACAGCAGCCGTGTGATGACTTGCATCAGGGCGCGCTGCACAGACGCCGCATCTTTCAGCGGTGCGGATTCAAGCCATCGCTGGCGCGTCCGCTCGGCAATCTTTCTCCTTTGCCGGGATCGCTCCCGGTGATGGGAATAGCAGTACTGCGTCAGCCGCATGGCGGGGGACGCGCAGCGGGTGGTGTTGTCCATCCAGTGCTGGCATAGCGGGACTGTGGCTGTTTTCATGTGTCGTTCCAACGCATAGTTTGGGTGCGGCGATTTCGTCGCTTTGCTTTGCCTTCAATTGGCCGCCCGGGCCTTCCCCCACTCCCCCACTTTGCAGATCACTTAAGAATCATGGTGCTGGCGGTTTTTTGTCGCTAAAAGCCCATTTCTAAAGAAGTTAAATACTTAGTTCTTTTGAATCATGTGCTTACGCGCCCGCTTTCGCCTTTCATGGATGCAGTGCGGCCCGCGCTCTTCTATTGGCGCTGGTCCTTGTGCTGGGGCAATGATGGAATGATTTGGCTGTGGATCGCAAGGTCAGATGTCACACAAGAGGCTGTGGAAAAATAACTTATAGAGATGCCGTTTGCCTGCGGCGCCCTCAAACCCGCTATGTGGAGTATACTGTGGAATAGGTTCCACATTTATGCAAATCGTGCAAATCGTACTAGATAAAAAGCTGTTACACGACGCCGACCAAGCCGCGAAGCGAACTAAGCGAAACCGGTCGGCCCTGGTGCGTGACGCCCTGCGGGAACATCTGCGCCGGTTGGAACTGCGAGCCAGCGAAGAACGCGACCACCAGGGTTACTCGCGATATCCGCAAGCCGACGCAGAAGCGCGGGGTTGGGAATCGGAGGCCACGTGGCCGCAAGAGGAAGACTAGCCCGAGGCGAGATAGCCCGAGGTGACGTCCGGCTCTACCAGTTCGCCGCGGGCGCCAAGACAAACGACAAGAAACGACCCGCCCTCGTGCTCACCCGCAACAGCGCCATCGCGTATTTATCCACAGTCACGGTTGCGCCTGTCACTTCCACGATTCGCGGTGTACCATCGGAGGTCGTTCTGACTGAGGAGGACGGCATGAAGTCGCCGTGCGCGGTGAACCTGCACAATGCAGTTACGGTGTCGCAACAGCGCATGGGGAGACGCGTGGCCCAGCTTAGTCCCGCACGAATGAATCAGGTGTGCGCCGCCCTGCGCTTCTCTCTGGGTTGCGATTCAAATTAGTTGCTGGGAACGTCCCTTCTGTCCCCGAATTACCCATATGATGAATGACACAAAAAATAAACTCTGAGGAGATTTGACAATGTGTGTTTCGTACACTCGATGTCTCGCTGCCTGGGTTGCTCTCATCATTAGTATTAGCTTTGCGCAGGCAGGTTTTGCGCAAACAAAGGCCGCCGCGGAAATCCTGATCGCTGATGCGAAATCGCAGCCGGAAAGTTTGACCATGGCGCCGGGCGGCGTGCTGATTGTCGGCAGCGCCAGTTCGCCATTCGTCTATAAGGTGCGTGCTGGTTCCTCCACCGCCGAGAAGTTTATTGACGCCAGCGCAGAAGGCCCCGGGACATTCTTCCTCGGCATGCTGGCGGACGCTGCCAGCAATACGTTGTGGACATGTCAACTGGCGCCGGTGCCGAATACCACTCCGGCACAGCGGCATACCGCACTGAGAGGCTTTGATCTCGCTACCGGCGCGCCGAAGATCCGCTGGAACCTGCCCGGGGACAACAATCTGTGCAACGATTTCACGATTGGACCCGACAAGGCGCTCTATATTTCGGACACCATTCCTGGCAGAATCTTCAGGCTGCCTGCCGGAGCGTCCACTGCGGAGCTTTACCTGGAACATGCGACGCTGAGGGGTGTTGACGGCATCACCTTCCTCGACGGCACGCTCTATGTGAACAACGTAATCTTCAACAAGCTCTACCGCATCCCTGTTGATGCCTCCGGCAAACCGGGGACACCTGTAGATATCTGGATGGATCAGCCCATAAAAGGGCCTGATGGCATGCGTGCAGCGAACGGTAAGCTCATCGTCGCAGAGAATGGCAGCGGCAAAATTTCCGTTCTCACGGTAAATGGCGATAAGGCAAGCGTGACCGTGATCAAAGAGGGACTCAACACACCAACCGGAGTCGAACCTGTGGGCGACACGATCTGGATTGCCGAGCGTGGCGCGGGCAAGGCCGTGTCGGTCCCCATGCCTAAATAGTTTGCTGGGTCAGTGGTTAGGGTCGAAAATCCATATTGGTCATGATATAATGACCATAGTCAGAATGTTTATCGAGGTATCCTTTGAAACGTATGGCAGCCGGAAATTTTAAAGCGCAATGCCTGGCGATTATGGATCAGGTTCTCGAAACCGGGGAACCAGTCTTAATCACCAAGCACGGCAAACCCGTAGCCAAGCTTGTTTCCGCGCAAAACAACGCTGATAACATCTTCGGATACATGGCAGGGAAAGTAAGAGTTGTCGGCGACATTGTGGGCCCGGTCACTCCACTGGAGGATTGGGAAAGCAAATGATCCTGCTCGATACCCACGTACTGATCTGGATGTCGAGCGACCCAAAGCGGCTTTCCCAAAAGGCGCGGGATGCGATTCGCCACGCAAGGGAGAACACCGGAGTTGCCGTGGCGAGTATCACGCTCTGGGAATTGGCGTGGCTGGCGGAGAACGGACGGGTTCAGGTATCAGTCGGAGTGGAATCATTCATTCGTGAGACAGTGTCCCGTGTGATTCTCCGGCCTCTGACGCCGGCCATTGCCGCGGTCGCCGTTCGGATGCCCAGCACATATCCGCGCGATCCCGCTGACCGGATCATCGGGGCCACCGCAATTGCCGAAGGCATTCCGCTAGTCACCGCCGACAAACAGATTCGTCAGGCAAAGGTGGCCGAGACGATATGGTAGGGCGGCACGCTCTACCTAAACCTTTATCGCAGCGCTGAAAGCGCGCTGCGCCACCCAAAGCTAATTATCTTTAGGAAGTCGTCCTGACTGAGGAGGACGACATGAAGTCCGCGTGCGCGGTGAACGTGCACAACGCAGCTACTGTGTCGCAACAGCGCCTGGGGAA
>PNAR01000470.1 GCA_003169715.1 Acidobacteriaceae bacterium
ATGTTGCCGATGGCCGCGCAACTTTCTCCGTACGCTTGCGCATTGGGTAGTTCGTACGGCTCGCCAAACGACTCACCCTGACTGCGGGCGCCAACCCCTCCGGTGACGTACATCTGACGCTTGCTGAGGTCGTCCCAAAGCACATTGAGCGTCTTCCAATAAGATTGATCTCCGGTTTCGAGGTAATAATCTGTCGCGCCGCAGCATGCATACATGGCGCGAACCGCGTGACCTTCGAGTTTGGTGCGGGAAGTGAACGGAATCCCGCAGAACATGTAGACGATCGCGCGCGGTTCGAGTGAAGCGCGTTCATCTCCGTGCAGGATATANNTCGATCAGCGACATCTCAATTTCCGGATGGCCGGCAATGATCGGTTTTTGGTTCGGTCCCGGGCCGTAATTTGGAATCAGAAAATTATCCACGAACTTCTCGCCTGCTTCCAGCAGAGTCGCATCGCCAGTAGCGCGATAATAGGCGACCGCCGCTTGCAGCATGTGGCCAAGGCAATAGAGTTCATGACCCACTTCTTGAGTGTGCGGGAGCATTCTCTGGGGAACCCGGTCGCCCTGAAAGTATGTGTTCAAATATCCGCTGGGTTCCTGCACCGCGACAACTTCGCGAATCATTGACTGGGTCACGTGATGCAGTTCAGGTCTCTCGCCGGATTGCAATGCCCAACCCACGGCTTCAGTCCACTTGTAGATATCAGAATCAGAGTAATAAGGACCGATTTGCGGGGCGGAGCTCTTTCCCACCAGGCGTCGGAAGTTGTCCATGCGGCCATGTTCTTCAAGTTCGACACGCATCGTTGGAATGCTGCGTTCGACATTGGTCTTGCGTCTTTTCGACCAAAAACCCTCCTCGATGGTTACCGCACGAACGGGCACAGAATGCAGCTTCGCATACGGCGAGTTCGCAAGGTTTAGCACGCCTTGATCTTGCCAGTGCAATAGCGATGCTTGGCTGGAGCCGGTCTCAACGCTGTTCATTCCTGCGGAATAGTTTCGAGGATTCCCAAGTGCGAAGGAAAGAGCGGGCCGGGCCACCAACGAGGCCGCAGTCGAGGACGCCATCGTAGACAGAAACCGCCGGCGAGATAACCCTTTTTCAGAATTCATAGATCACCATCTCCATATCTTATTGCTTTCTATCAATACGATGAAAAACATCACACTTGCCGATGTAGTCCCCCTCATAGCTGACCTTCCTTTCGCCCTAACCTTCACGCCCTCCGTCCTTGATCGCTCCGGGCGTCCGCGTATTCTCCGCTACTAGCAAACGTTTGCTCGCGTTGGCCAAAACAAATGACGCCTGCGACCGAAGCCAGTAGTCTTCCCCACCGGATCACGTAATAATATATACAATATATATTGCGGCAGACATTACACCCTCCGGCAAAAAGGTGTCAAGCAGAATCTTTACCGCAGCCACCTCATTTCGGCCGTTGAGTGTTCCAATTGACACTGACGTTGAGTTAACGTTTACTGTTATGGCCTTCGGCTAGTCTGCGGGCGGCAATTTTTGCATAGCTCGCATGAAGCTATGGAAAAGTCACAGTAGTGGGATTTTAAGGTGAGTGGAATATAGTACCTTTCTCCGATTCTTTGCAACGCTGGCCCAAACATCGGAACCTTCCATGATTATGCGAGTCGTGGCGCCTCTATTGTTTATCGTTGCGTGTGCCTCGCTCGCGGCGGGTCAAGGGCTAGGGAGTGCCAACAGCCAGAGCTTAATCGGGTCGGCCTTGCGCGCCCGTAACTACGGGCAAGCCCTTCAACTAATTCGATCTCAGCTTCGAGAATCGCCAAAGGATACCAAACTTTGGACCTTGGAAGGAATTGCCCTTTCCGGCCTCGGTAATAATCGTGAAGCCCTGGTTGCATACAACCACGCGCTAAATATCTCCCCAGACTATCTCGCCGCTCTCGAGGGCGCGGCGGAATTGGAATACAAGGAAGGGAGTGCCCGGGCGATTCCGTTACTGAAGCGCATTTTGAAGCTTCAGCCTGACAATTCCACCAGCCATGCCATGCTAGCCGTCCTCGCCTACAAACAACACGACTGCCCGACTGCTGTGCAGCACTTTCGCGCAAGCGCCGATCTGATCTCCTCTCAACCCGTGGCGCTTGCACAATACGGCAGTTGTCTGATGAATTTACAAAGACCGGATGAGGCAATATCTGAATTCCAGGAAATATTAAGACTCATGCCGAACGACCCGCATGCGCACTACAATCTCGCGGTCGCCCAGCTAACGGCAAATCATGGTAAGGACGCGATTGCTACTCTCGCTCCCTTGATAGAAGGTCAAAACCCTGACCCTGACGCACTCGATCTGGCGTCGTCAGCCTATGAAGATTCCGAGGACACGCCACGNNGTAAGTCTCCTTCGCCAGGCGATTGTTTCGAATCCAAAGAATGCTAAGTATTATCTCGACTTTGCCGCTCTTTCATTCAAGCACTCCTCGTTTCAAGTCGGTATTGACATGATTGATGTGGGCATCAAGGAGCTTCCCGGCGTGGCCGCCCTTTATGTGGCGCGGGGCGTGTTGTTTATCCAACTTGAACGGTTTGAAAAAGGAGAGGCTGACTTTGCAACCGCTAACCGTCTCGACCCCGGCCAAACTTCCGGTGCGGTTGCCCAAGGGTTGGCGCAGATTCAACAAAGCAATTTGGACCAGGCACTTGCGACCATACGGTCCAAGCTAAAAACTCACCCTGAGGATGCTTTCCTGCATTATCTCCAAGCCCAGGTAATTACCCAGAATGGCGCGGAGGTTGGGACGCCCCAGTTTAAGGAGGCGATTGCCGCCGCTTCTCGGGCAGCCCAGTTAAAACCAGAGTTTGTGCTTGCGCGAGATCTGCTGGGCAACCTGTACTTAAAATCGGGACAGCTTGACAAGTCCATCGAACAATCCCGGTTGGCCTTGCACGATAGTCCGTCTGACCAGGAGGCACTCTATCACCTGATACAGGCGCTGCGGAAAAGCGGAAGGGATTCCAAAGGAGAACTCCCGGTATTGGTGAAACGCCTCGCTGACTTGCGACAGGAGTCGCGAAAAACTGAGGCTTCTGAAAATAAATACAAATTGTACGAACCGGCATCTTCGGCAGCGTCCGATACAGGCCCGACTAACTAACAGAAGGAATTTCTAAGATCGAGCCAGTGGATCTGCGGGCAGCAGCTGCGGTGACGGTCAACCCCGGGCAT
>PNAR01000017.1 GCA_003169715.1 Acidobacteriaceae bacterium
GTTATGAGCGGCCGGCTCTAACCGTTGAGCTACAGGCCCTGAAAAGGGTGGCGAGGCTTATACCGGAACCGGCCTACCCCGCAACCGCCACCAGCACGCGGACAGTGATCATCGAGCCCGCCGCCTCCGCCCGATAGCGGCAAGCGTGCGGCCTATCCGTCCGCTTGTCTCTCAGTAGTTGAACCAAATTGAAGCGCCTTCTTCGCGTAAGATCTTCGCGAATTTGGAGGCCGTCGGATCTACCTCAGGACTTACCAGGCCAGCCTGCCCTCGGATGTCCGCCGAATCGAGCGTTTCAAGGCCAGTCAACCAGGGCTGCCGGGTTGAGTACGTGGACCCCCGCGCTCGCGCACCGGCGGCAAGCCCGTCAAATCCCACCTGCGACTTGCGGCCCCCAATTGGCGCGCCCGCCGCGCGCCGCCATCGCGCACAACGACTTCGCCGATCGTGGAGGAGGCGACTGAAACTCAGCGGAGCAGATTGGCGTTCAATAACTTCGCTTGAAATTGATCCACCAAAGTGCGCCGAGAGAGACGATCAAGACGGCAATGCCAATGTAGAGCCAACGCGACTGGCCACTCATGAAGCTGCCCCCGATCACATTGGCTCCCTGGAGGGTCCAAACCAAGCCCACCAGCAAGACGACGATCGCAGCCACGTTCGCCCACAGTTTCATATCATCCAGTCCTCTCGGCTAAATCGCCAAGCGGCACCATATCCGGGCGAGCCTTTGCAGTCGGCATCACGCGGAGCTCCTCGCCCGACTGTAGGGCCGGCGACCCGCCTCGAGCTCCGCGCAATGACGCACGGCGCCCATCGTGGCTAAAGTATGCTGCACTGCAGCAAGCGCAGCGCAGACCTGCACAATTTCCCCTGCTCTGGTTGGCCAAGGGCTCTTAGATTCGGTCACGGAAACACAATGACATTTCCGCGAGAGCTGAAAGGCCGCTGATCATGACCAATGGTTTTGCCAAGGCTTACCGCACCTGGCGGAAGTACCGGGAGACCTACGACGAGCTGATGCGGCTCTCCAACCGGGATCTCACGGACATCGGCATAAAGCGGGGCGATATCCCGACGATCGCCCGCAAAAGCGCCGGTCTCTGATCACGTTGCTTCATAGCTTGGAGCTCCCCACGAAAGGCAAGCCCGCGCGTTCGCGCGGGTTTTTTGTTCGCGGGAGATGGTCGAGCGGCCGACCCCATTGGCAACCGTGCCGCTCGTAAGACATTGTTAACCTCTCATTCGTTACCAAAAGGTTAACGATCCTTGCACGACCCATGGAATCGCGATAATTGTTCACCCGCGGCCTTGTTTTTGAGGCGCGTGATTTTCCTTTTTTCGAACTCCGAAAGCCCGGAAATTTCTCCGGGCTTTTTTTTCCGGTCTCTGCTTCCCCGCCGCCCTACGACAGTCGGTTCAACCACGGCTCAATACCGCCCTGGCAGGCACCCACGCCCGCCAAAATCCGTGAGCCGCAGCGTCTCCAAAACGCGCTGCTATGACCTTGCTCATCCAAGAGTCCGTTGGGTGAAGACAACCTTCATCGGCTAGCCTTTCGGAACGACCTACGGTGTCAACCCTTGTGCGAGAGAGAATACCCGGTCAATCGACTGGCGAGGGATAATTATTTCCACGAGGTGCGTTGCGTTATGATGAAGCCGAGCGGCTCCGAGTTCAGCTCTCTTTTCTTCGTCCTCGTGATGGACTACCAAATAACCTTTGGCACCCTCCTTGGTGCTATCAAAGTACCGTATATTGAGACCGGGCTCGGCGGCAGATATGCTGAGGGCCACCAATCGTTTCGCGGGATCTTTGATGATTGGATAGTATCCGGCCATTAGATCAGAATGGTCCACAAAGAGGCAGCGTAGGCTTCCGGTCTGTGAGTTTACGTAAACGTGTCGGAGAACTTTTTGGTGGAAATATATTGCTTCATCATCATTGTCTTGATCCGGAGAAAAGAATTCAAGAAAATAATCAGTAACATCCTGCCCTTCGTCGTCTGTTACGCGAGTTATCACCTGAATGTATTGTTCAAGCGCGCTTGGACTTGGAGGATTGCCAACAAATGCTTGTCTTAGAACATCCGCATCTCTCGAAAGTTGGTACGTCCGTTCACTTATAGCTTCCCATTCACGGAAGAGAGTCGAATAGGTTTCGATACTGTTGCAATTCAACGCCTGCAGGATCAACTTTCCGAGCTGGCCGGATAACTCGTCTGTCGCGCCTGAAGCTGTGTCGGGTGCATGAATCAAACTGTGGTCACGATCTGGCAAGATTGCAAACGGGAATTGTGTGGTGCCGGCACGCCAACTCCACGGAGTAGCGATTGGCCTTTCGGGATTTGCGCTGAAATCGACTGTTAGCCCGGACGCGTTTAGGTTTGCTGCAGCGCACCGTACCGTCCCGTCTGAGCCATCTTCATTGAGGATTTGACGAAGACCTTCTTTGTAGGCTCGGGATCCCACCAGCACGAATGGCCATACTGAAATACCATAGGGCCCGGTGGCTGTGCCGTCGGGATCGAAGAGATCGCGTCGGGCCAGATCCCATTGGTAGGGAGAAGCAAGTTCCAGCTCGTTGAGCATCTCCTGCCCGGTTTGGAACCAGTTATCCCATCCCATGCGGACCCGGCCGACCACGCTCTTGCCCAAAGTGGCCAGGCGGGATCCAAAATTGGCCGGAGCCAACATAATGACCCGCTTCACAGGGGACTTGTTACCTGTTGGATAAAAG
>PNAR01000370.1 GCA_003169715.1 Acidobacteriaceae bacterium
CATTTGTGCTCTTACCTTCGGGTCGGGTTGCCTCTTCTTAGTGAAAGAAAGAAATATTTCTAATCCCAAACGCAGAGCAAGCAGCTAGAGCCGGAGCTATCACGGCGAGAGCCCAAAGCACGCGGCGATCTTTTGGCAGCCAGCGTAGTAGCGCAAAGAAAACAAAAGGGAGCGCCGGAATTGAAAACCGCATAAAGTTGCCGCGCGCCCATATTAAATAGTCGTAGCAGAAGGTCGCCAGAAGATATAACCCACAGAATATAGCTTCAGCTGGGTTGGCCCGCCAGTACTCCCGGAGCTCTCTGGAGAACATGGCCACCGCTCCTGCGATTACCAGGGCGATCCAGGAGAAGCTCAACACCAAATTGGTCCAAGGCGCCGTGTACAACAGAGTGCCGACGACGATACCGTGAAAGGGCCAACCGAACAGGTGTCCATGAGGGCCGGTCACATTTGCCGCCCCGTAATCCCGGGACGTATAGCTGTGAATGGTGAGGAGCGGATCCCCGAAATAGTGTGCTAATGGCCATATGTACAAGAGGCCGATGATGAGCCCCACGGCGAGGGCACCCAAGAATTTGGCATAACGCTTCTGGGAGAGCAGAGTTATCCCAATGCCTATCAGCGTGAAGAACATCAAGGGCCGAACAATGGTCGCCAGCGACCCCAGCAAAGCAGCCAGCAGGGGGTTCCTTCGACGAAAACTCCAGAATGCACCCATACCGAGAGCAACAGCGAGCGGCTCGGAACCGCCGAGAAGGGATGCTTGTAACCACGCGAAATTTGAGAATGCGAAGAAGGCGGCTACCCATGTGCCGAACAGGCGGGCAACCAGGAAGATGCCGATAAGGGACGCTCCTCCTGCGACAAGTAAGAGGCTGGCACTCAGGGAAAGATGCGAGAACAGAGAGGCGGCGGCGATTGCATATGGGTAGCCCATAAAATGCTGAACGCCGACGTCGTGGAAATCCCAATGCCGGATTGCCGCCGCAACTTCCAGGTAGGCCCCATTGTCACCAAAATTCAGCGCTAAATTGCGCCAGCCGTGAAGGAGGCTTGCTGCGATGCCGAAGGACGCGCAGGCGAGGACCACTAAGATGAAAAGTTCGCGTACAGAGGGTTCGGTCTTCCACATAGCCGCGCGATCTTCCAATGTTGAGATTATCACGAGGAAGAGAGTCCAAGTTGCAGACAACATATCACACAGGCTGCGACACTCAGCTTGGAGCAAAACGCAAAGCTACTGCAATCCTTTACACTGATGGCTTGCACTCAACAGTTGTGAGTCTCGTAGAGCAAATGCGGGCTGGGGATAGCCGGGCGATGGCTCGGGCTGTATCCGTAGTCGAGAACCGCGCTGCCGGCTGGGCGGAACTGCTCAAGGAATTGTTTCCGCTGAGCGGTCATGCGCTAGTCCTTGGATTGACGGGGCAGCCCGGCGCCGGAAAAAGTACGCTCGTGGATCAGTTAGCGCGGCACTATCGGAAGCTGGATCGCACGGTCGGCATTATTGCGGTTGATCCCAGCAGTCCTTATACGGGCGGCGCGATTCTCGGCGACCGCATTCGCATGCAGGAGCATTTTTCCGATCCCGGCATTTTCATTCGCAGCATGGCGACGCGAGGCTCGCTAGGCGGCTTGGCGCAGAGCACCTCGGATGCGGCGATGATTCTCGACGCCTCTGGCCGCGACATTGTGATGATCGAGACCGTGGGGGTCGGCCAGGATGAAATTGACATCGTGCGTTTGGCGGACATCACCATTGTGATTCTGGTTCCCGGCATGGGGGACGATGTGCAAAGCATCAAGGCCGGGATCATGGAGATCGCCGACATTTTCGTGATCAATAAGAGCGATCGCGACGGCGCCGAAAGAGTGGAGCGCGAGATTCGCGCTTTACAATCCCTGGCGATGCGCTCCGATAAATGGACGCCTCCAATTGTGAAAACTATGGCGAGCGAAGGGAAGGGGATTGACGATCTTGCAGCGTCCATTGCAGCCCATGAAGAGTATTTGAAAAAGGAGAATTTGATGACCAAGCGTAGTATTCAGAATTGGGAAAAGCGGCTGGTTGATATGCTGCGCGACTCGCTTTTGGAGAAGGCCTTCGCGAAAATCGGGGACAGAAATTTGTCGCGTTACGCTGCCGAGGTCGCCGGGCGGAGACGCGATCCGTATTCTGTGGTGGAAGAGATAATGAATGGGTTGGCCTAAAGTTTTGCGGAGCTTTGTTCCGCTGGGCAGATGGGGACATCTTGAGTCTACGTGGGCGTTCTTGGGGGGAATTTTTTGTTTGAGATTGATCATCTCGGAATCGCGGTAAGGTCGCTGGCGTCTTCGAAGAAGTTTTATGAACAGTTGGGCCTAAGCGTATCTCCGGAAGAAATTGTTGACAGTGAGAAGGTTCGAGTCGTGATGATTCCCCTGGACGACAGCCGGCTGGAACTGCTGGAAGCAACGTCAGACGATTCGGCTATTGCGCGATTTATCGCAAAACGCGGCGAGGGCTTGCACCATGTTTGTTTAAGGGTCCCTGATTTAGACGTCATTGTGGACAAGTTCAAGAAAGAGAGTATTCGGCTGGTGTCCAATGAAATCAAGGTGGGGTCCGGGGGCCATCGGTATGTGTTTGTGCATCCGTCGAGCGCGGGCGGGGTTCTGCTTGAATTAGTCGAAGCCCAACCGGTCGAGGACAACGCCTGATGTTGTTGCTCGCGGTGGACACCTCGGGCAAAGATGGCAGCATTGCCTTAGTCCGGGGCGAAGCGGACGGAACGTGCGAGTTGCTGGAATCCACACGGCTGGATGGCGGCGCATTTTCCGCCCAGCTAGTACCCCAGATTGCGGCGCTGCTTTTTAGGCGCGGATTCAGCAAGAAAGACATTGGCGGTTTCGTGGTGGTCTCAGGTCCAGGGTCCTTTACTGGTTTACGGGTGGGACTGGCGGCGATCAAGGCATTGGCGGAAGTATTGGCTAAACCAATCGCCGCAGTCTCGTTGTTAGAAGCAGTTGCATTGGCGGGTGGGTTAAAAGGAAGGGTTACGGCTGCCCTCGATGCAGGACGTCAGCAAGTTTATGTTGGGGAGTACGAAATTTCGGGGCACCGTGTGTCACCGGGCACCGCATGCAGGATCAATGAACCCCTGGTAACACGAGACGGCTTTTTAGACATACTTCGCGGAGCAAATATGGTGACTTCAAGTTCCGAACTTGCGGTGTTGGCCCAAGAGGCCGGAATCCCTCTGCGAGTAGTCGCCGCTCCAGATTTAGCTTTTATTAGCGCTCTTGGCTGGACGAAAATGTTGGTGGGCGAGACCGTTTTACCAGAAAACCTGGAAGCGAATTATATAAGCCGAGCCAATGTAGAGGTTCTGTCAAAGGGCGGTGTCCGCGACGCGCGCGGGACAGAGTAACTCCGTGTTCATTCGTCCCGCGCTTATCAAAGATGTCCCGGCGATTCTAAAGATTGAGCGGGTGGCAGAGACTGCAACCCACTGGACGGAGGGAAAATATCTTGGAATATTCGAACAACAAACGCCGCGCCGTATAGCACTGGTAGCGGAAGATGAATCTGGGGTGCACGGTTTTGGAGTAATACAGCTGCTGCATCAAGAATGCGAAATTGAGAATCTGGTAGTTGTTTCCGGGATGCGGAGACAGGGTGTAGGAAACCAGCTTCTGTGCAGCCTGATTGAGGTGGCTCGGAACCACGGTGCCGCTGCGGTCTTTCTCGAGGTTCGCGATGCGAACGAAGCGGCCAGGGCACTGTACAATAGAGTCGGGTTCAGCGAGTGCGGCCGACGCAAGGGTTATTATCACAGCCCCGAAGAGGATGCAATCCTGTATCGGCTTTAGTTTCAAAATGAGAACCTCCCGGCACGGCACAGTAACCGGGTAGTTGCCCTTAGGTCTTCAATTTTTCGTTGAAGCGTTTTGGATCGTATGATAGCGTAGCCGACTATGAAATCCCCCAAGGAGGTCTACTGGATGTTAATTTCTAGAGACCATCTCCTGGCCAGCGATGAAGAATTCCGCAAACTGGTTCAGGAGCATACCCAGTACGAACAACGCCTCGATTCACTCACACACAAAAGGTATTTGACGGACGATGAAAAATTGGAAGAAGTTCGGCTGAAGAAGTTGAAGCTTCGGCTCAAGGATCAGATGGAAGGAATTGCGCGGCATTACAGTCAGCAGATACCTCAAGGCCAAGTCGCATAGACTCCGGCCAGAGACTATGAGTAAACAACAGCATACGTTTGTGTTCGCGAAAGGGAACTTACTAGCGCCCTTTCTGTGGGCGATTAAGTTGCTTCCGGAGCGAACGCGAGTCCGGCACACCTCCGCTGCACTATAATCAAAGTCTCCGATGGTTCCAGATGGTTACTACTACGCGATCCCACTCTTGGGTGCGGCAGGGATCCTAGCATGGCTTGCTGGCCCTCTTTGGGCTGTGCTCCCGCTATTGTTGTCCATTTTTCTTTTATGGTTTTTTCGCGATCCGCAGCGGGTAATTCCCGACATCCCGGGCGCGGTGGTTTCCCCGGCCGACGGCAAAATCACCAATGTCTCTCCGGTCATGATGGGAGAGGTGCGATGCGTGCGCATCAGTATTTTCTTGAACGTTTTCGATGTACACGTGAATCGTTCCCCGATTGCCGGAGTGATTCGAGACGTTCGCTATCAAACGGGTAAATTTCTGAATGCCATGAACGAAACCTGTGCCGAATTAAATGAGCAAAATACGGTCACCGTGGAAGGCGAAGGAGGGCGGGTTGTGTTTAAGCAAATCGCCGGACTCCTGGCCCGCCGGATTGTATTTACCAAGAAGGTCGGCGATCACGTGGGCAGGGGAGAGCGAGTGGGTTTGATCAAATTTGGTTCCCGGACGGATATTTTGCTGGACGGCTCCGCCAGCCTTCAAATTCGGGTGGGTGACCGGGTCAAAGGGGGAGCTACGGTTCTCGCGCTCCTGAATCCTATTCCGCCGCTGCCTTCTTTAGCTGTGACCAGTGGTGTAAGAGAGGGAGCTGAGTAATGCAGCTTGATCTTCCTGAAATTCCGAAACGGCGCAGGGAAGATCGCCACTCGAAGCGACTTCGCAAAGGCATGTACATTCTGCCGTCGCTTTTCACAACCGGCAATATCATGGCCGGTTTCTACGCGATTCTTCAGGTCACGCGCGGATCGTTATCGCAGGCGTGGCATTTTGATCATGCGGCGATCGCGATAGGTTTCGCGGTACTCTTCGACGGTCTCGACGGACGGATCGCGCGGCTGACTAACACCAGCAGTGATTTTGGCCGGGAGCTCGATTCTCTGGCCGACGTAATTACATTTGGCGTGGCTCCCGCATTATTGGCATGGATGTGGGGATTTCGTGAGATCCCACCCGGCGTGCTCTCGTCCACGGAAATGGCCGGTAAAATGGGGCAGTTTGGCGCGATTGCCAGCTTTCTTTTCCTGATTGCCGGAGCCAGCCGGCTGGCTCGATTCAATATCAGCACAAATCCGCAGCCGCTGAACCCGGGCCGTCCCGGAAAGAAATATTTTGTGGGAATGCCAATTCCCGCGGGTGCGGGCGTGATTGCCGCAGTCGTTCACTTCTCCGGAGGAGACCCGCAACAATGGTGGGGGAGTTCGATTACATTCATGTTCATTGTTGTGGTGACGGCATACTTCATGGTTAGTACGTGGCGATTTTATAGTTTTAAGGACATTGATTTTCGGACGCGTCAGCCTTTCCGTCTGATCGTGCTGTTTGGACTGCTATTTGCCGCAGTCTGGTTTTTTTCGCAGACGGTACTCTTCGTATTGGCATTGACTTACATGGCATCCGGCGTGTTCTGGCGATTGCAATGGATATTCAGGCGCAGAGGTAATCGGCCCCCTCCACCGACGTACAAGGAGGCCACGCAGATAACATGAGTTCCAACTTTAAGAGCGTAGCTATTCCCCATTCCGAAATCGTTCGTACCGTTAATTCGTATCGGGTGGCCATTGTTGGGGCCGGAAGTCTCAAGGGGAAGGAAGTGGCCGAAGTGCTCAACGACCGCAACTTTCCTTCGCTCGATGTGAAGCTGCTCGATGATGACGAATCGCTCGGGAAACTAGAGACGATGAAGGATGAGGTCACATTCATTCAAAGCGTGCGGCCGGAGCAGTTCGACAATGTTGATTTTACTTTTTTTGCCTCTAGTCCGGAATCCGCCCTTGCGAACTGGAAAATCGCGCGTAAGGCGGGTAGCGACATCATTGATCTGTCTTTCGCCCTGGAGGATGAGCCAGGCGTGACGGTGCGTTCACCCTGGGTCGAGCGTCAACTCGGACGTTTGTTTACTCCGGAATTGCAGCCCGCGCCGGCGGTAGTTGCGCATCCGGCCGCAGTCGTGCTCGCGCTG
>PNAR01000401.1 GCA_003169715.1 Acidobacteriaceae bacterium
CCCATGATTTGTTCGGTAACGTCGGGCTGCGAAGACGAAATCCGGGATGCAAGAATTCCGAGGCGGCGGGGAGTGTCAAAAGATGAAATAACGTTTTGCGCTGAGAGGCGTTCCCGCTCCAGGAGCTTGCTGATGCGATCACGAAGATCAACGGATGCCGCCTCGATCATCCTGGCGGGGATTTCTTCGCATCCGATTTCTAAAAGAAAATCTGGCATAGTTAGCTCAACGTCGCGAAAGCCGAGGGGCTGTGTCTACGCGAACACTAAAAAGCATCCAAAGTATTTTCCAAGTAGGGGTCCTTCGACTCGCCGCTTCTTCGCAAGCGAAGAAGCTTACTCGCTCAGGATGACAATTCTATAAATCATCTCATGATGGGCGTAGCTTACGAAATCGCGGGCGTCACTTCCCTCTTCGCCTTCTGAATCTTTTCAGCAGCAGGTCCTGTTTCATGGGCTGACTCTGACGGTCGCTCTTGTTGGGTCACCCAAGCCTTTGCAATTCCGACCGCCAGGGCCCTTACTCTTGCGATCACTCCAACGCGCTCGGTGACCGAAATTGCCCCTCGTGCATCCAGAATATTGAAAAGGTGCGAGCACTTCAGGCACAGATCGTAGGCCGCCAGCAATGGAAAGCGGGTTTTATTTGCTGACCCCGCCTCATTTAGTTCTGGAAGACGTTCTAGCAGAGCACCGCACTCTGATTCGTACAGTTCGAAATGCTTCCATGCCCTGGCAACGTCTGCCGCTTCAAAATTGTAAACCGAAAATTGTTGCTCGTCCGCGAGCCTTACGTCGGCGTAGGTTGTGGCGCGCCCGGTTTGCGGATCGCGCGTCCATAGGATTTCGTAAATGCTGTCCACGTCTTGAAGAAAAGCCGCGATTCGCTCCAGCCCATAGGTCAATTCTGCTGAGATGGGGTCGAGGTCAACGCCACCGCATTGCTGGAAATATGTGAACTGCGTGATTTCGAGTCCATCGAGCATAACCTGCCAGCCGATGCCCCATGCGCCGAGCGTTGGCGATTCCCAATTATCTTCTTCGAATTTGAGATCGTGCTGACGAAGATCAATCCCAATTGCGGCGAGCGATTCGAGATAAAGCTCCTGAACATTATCCGGTGGAGGCTTCAGAATGACTTGCAGTTGAGTGTGCTTATAAAGGCGATTGGGATTTTCTCCATATCGGCCATCGGCGGGGCGGCGCGAGGGCTGCACATAAGCGACCTTATAAGGATTGGGGCCAAGGACGCGCAGAAAAGTCTCCGGCGCCATGGTGCCCGCGCCGACTTCAACGTCATATGGCTGCTGAAGGACGCATCCCCGCTCGGCCCAGAAAGATTGCAGGCGCAGGATAAGCTCCTGGAAAGTCAGCGGATTGGATTTGGATGGATTCAAAAATCAGTTCTCAGCATTTAGCAATCAGTTCTTAGTATTTTGACACGAGAGCTTGTGGAACTTCGAAACTTTGGGTGGTCGGTCTAAATGCCGAATTAGTCGCTGATTCTCTCCAGCATTCCCGCAGTGACCAGCTTCTTCTCGATGTGCCGTTGCAATATTTGAATCAAGAACTTTCGCAGATCGGCGGCTTGGGCTTTGGGCCACGGCATTCCGGCGAATCCTTCGATTGGGGCACGAAACATCATTGCTGTCAGTTTACGAGAGTCCGCCGAAATCTCGGACGACGCCAGCCGCTTATCTTCAGGACACATCAATCCATCGGCCAGCGCATGGAAATAGGCCCGGCTTCCGTTCAGCGTGCGCCCACAAACGATGCACTCCAATAACTCGGGAAGATAACCCATCAGGCGTGTCATCCAAAGCTCGAAATACGTGACTGGCATCCATATCTCGGGTCCGCGCAATCCCGCTATCACCGACAACGCCAGGCGAAAAACTGTGTCATTGGCATCGCGGTCGGGCAATAATTCGTCTAGCAATTCGCCCACGTGCGCGAGCGCCACCGCGCGCGGGTAGCCTACCTCGAATGCTAATGGGGATTCAAGAACTTCGCATGAATCCAATCGGGCTAATTCCTGCCGCTCTCGATCTTCGTAGTAGGCCTTGACGTAAGTGAGCGGCTCAAGTGCGCCTCCGAAGCGCCGTTTGGATTTCTTCGCGGAACGAGCGACGCCATGCACCTTGCCTTCGAGCCGGGTAAAGAATGTGACAAGCAGGTCAGCCTCGCGCAACGGATATGAGCGAAGCACGATTGCTTCCGATTCCTTCAGCGCCATGGAAGATCAGCTTTCAGTTCTCAGCCGTCAGCCGTCAGTTTAAACCAGGCTTTCGAAGGTCTCGCGGCTGAAGCTAACGACAGTAACGCATGTGGGACGATGCTTGGCTGAAATGTTGAGAGCGACAGCTGAAAGCTTCTTTCTACCGTCCGAAATACTTGGCGTTGCGCTCGGTATAGCTCTTCCACTTTTCGGGAAGATCGTCCTCGGCGAAAATTGCCGATACCGGGCATACCGGCACGCACGCGCCACAGTCAATGCATTCGACGGGATCAATGTAGATCATCTCTTCTGTGGTAAAGGGCGCTTCGTCCTTCTTAGGATGAATGCAGTCAACCGGGCAAGCGTCCACGCAGGCGGCGTCTTTGGTGCCAATGCAAGGTTCAGCAATCACGTAAGTCATAAAATCCCTCTCTGGATAGAGTGAACTGCCCGAGCAAGAGGCGGCAGCCAATCAACCCAATAGAATAGCAAGGATGGGCCGTCATTTCACAGTGGGTTCAGCAAAATGGCATATTTTGACCGTCATTGGCAGCGCACGTCATTGTGGGGGAAGCGTCGCCGAGGATTCGCCCTGCAAATTCACGGTTACGCTCCTACCAATTCTCTATCCTGACTCAGCTCGTATTCCACGATGTATCCTGCGACCGCGCTGGCTGCCACGGTAAGGGGGCTTGCGAGGTACATTTGGCCGGGGCCGCTGCGTCCGGGAAAATTGCGGTTCTGGGCGCTGATCACGATCTGATCGGGACGAGTCGAAACTCCCGGCCCGGCGTTGATGCAGGCTCCGCAACTCGGTTCGATCACCTGCGCACCGCACTTCTGAAAAATGTCGATGTAGCCTTTGCGCAGGCAATACTCACGCGTCTCCTGCGATCCGAACTGAATGTAAAACTTCACTGATTCAGCTATGTTCTTGCCGTGCTTGAGCGCGTCGGCCAGCACTGCGGCGTACATGTCCATGTCTTCATTCTTGCCGGCGGTGCAGGTGCCCCCGTAGGCGATCTCGACCGGAACCGGTGTGTTCAACTCGCGTACATACTTGCCATTCCCCGGATCACCGGGCGTGGCCACCATGGGTGTGATCTCGGCAGCGTCGAGTTCGATCACATGCGCGTAGTGCGCTCCGGGATCGCTGTACAGGCCTGCGATCATGGCCTCGGCTTTTTTGCGATCCATGCCGCGGCGCTCGACCAGAAAATCCACCGCCTTTTTATCCGGCGCAACAATGCCGGTGAAGCCGCCAATTTCCGCCGCCATATTCGTCATCGTGGCGCGCTCGTCTACGCTCAAGGCTTCGATGGCTTCGCCTGCATACTCCATGACCTTAGCCAGCGCTTTACCGCTGCGCACGTAATCCAGGCTGAGAATTTTTAGGATGAAATCTTTCGCGGTGACGTTGGCGTGCTTCTTGCCGCGAATCACTATTCGCACCGACTCGGGCACCTTCACCCGTACGTCTTTCGTGATCCACGAATTGAATACATCCGTCGTGCCGATGCCAAAGGCCACGCAGCCGATGGCGCCCACGTGCGGCGTGTGCGAGTCGGAGCCGATATTCAACTGTCCCGGCAGCGCGTAGCTTTCGAGCACGATCGAGTGGCAAATGCCTTCCGATCCTTTGCGGTCTTTCAACTCTCCGTGCAGCTTGATTCCCTGCTTGGCGGCGAAATCCTGCTGCTTGAGTTTGAGTTGAGTCGCCAGATCGAGCAACCCGAGTTTCTTTTTTTCCTCGGAGATTACCTCGTCGAGAAACGTCAGGTGATCGCGGAAAAACAG
>PNAR01000030.1 GCA_003169715.1 Acidobacteriaceae bacterium
ACTAAAAAAACCGGGGCCGCGCAAGGTCGTTGTTAGGCAGAACTCAACGACCCCTGCAAGACGATGGTGTTCCTCGTGGCACCCACCGGCCTGAGGGCAAGTGACTCCTCGGTCTTACTCTTTCTTGGGCCGCGCGGGACTACAAGGCTTTTGCTGGAAATCTCAAGGGCTGGAAGGATACGTAGTCCTTTTCCGTTCGGTCTGGATCCAATCATCTGGTGGAAATGTGATGGCCCAGAATGTGGGGTGTGCAGCAATGAACTCGATCCCCATGTCTGCCCTGCCTTGCTGTGTCTCTCTTCGGAAAATCACCCGGCACTGCACTTCGTCATTAGTTTTCTTATTTTTAACGACGATCGTAGAAGTGATGTCAAGCGACATTGCCGAGTTGAGGAGGGCGCCGTGGGCATTCACCGCGATTGTGCGAGTTTCCTCGCGAAACACTAATCCATTTCCAGTTTGGCCGATGACCTCGACGGGTACTTCAATCATCACCCTCGAACTCCGTCGCCCCATCGTTGAATGGGCTACTCCCTTGCGTAAGGGCGCACTGCCTGAGTTCTCAGGGGAATTCAACGTTGGCTCATCGCGTTTTTCCATTCCACCACCGAACCAGCCATTAAGGACAATCTCTGACCTAGGGCAACCCACTCGATAATCCGTGACAGTATGCTGCGTTGGGCTCCCGAAACTGTCCATGGCAAAGAGCATTAGAAGAATCTAATCTGTCATCCCTCCAAAGGCACTTTACTGTTCGATATATAGCGCCCTGTCGAAGAAGACGACCGCGGGTGATGACCGTTATCGCATTGATCACCTAGCCGCCTAGGCGGAGCGACTACTATTAGAATGAATTTAATTGTTATGCCTCATGACTGAACACAGGAGTGGTTCTGTAGCAGCTGCTCTTTGTGTTTGGAGGACCTTGGTTGCAGAGTCAGTTTTCTTGACGATGCCGCATACTCAGGGGTGACCATCAACGTCGCATGTCGCTGTGTTGAGGTGTCGCATGTCCGACAAACGTCCTTATGAACCGCCACGGGTGAAACGCCGCGACGAGGTTCCCGAATGGGCCAAAAGCGTGGTTGAACTACTCCGTGAAGAAGCACGAACCGGCAAAGGCCGTTACGTGAAGCCCGTTTATGTCACCGTGGTAAACAGCGACCGGAGATACGTTCAGGTGTCTGAAAGCTTCTGCCAACTCGTTGGATATCAGCGCGAGGAATTGATCGGCAAACGATACGACGACGTTACTGTGCCGGACACCAGCGACATCGCCACAGTGTATTGTCTCTTTGCAAGACTAGGTTATATGCACGGCCTATGGATGCTCTCGGATCGCAAGGGTACTCCCATCCTCGTTCGCTACGAGGCATGGCTGCGTGCGGACTCTTACATCGAGTCCAATATGGAATTGGTAGAGAAGGTTGGTTCCTCGGAATTGGTGCTCAGCTTTTGATGACGACGGACGTGGACGCGGCTGATCGGTGCAGCTACGCGCCTTACTCCGTTTCAAAATTGTCGATTGATGGTCCTTTATTCTGCCGTTGTGGAAGATGGAAAGAATAAAATATGCTTTAATCCTTACCTTGAGTCTGCACACTCAAACGGTGTCGTATCCAACTGCATCCAATGCCACAGTCATGCAGTTTTTCACGATCCGCCAAAACAGAACGGCATGAACCTCGGACTTCCCTGGCGAGATGGCACACCCGCGAGCCGCACACCCGCGGATCCGAGCTACTTTGCTGACTCGCTCCAACTGGACTTCATGTGGAGTCTCGCGAGCCATCACGATCCAAGCCTGCGTAGCTTTCTTACTCAGTTGGAGAATTACCTGAAGCAATTATGATTTATTTTTATTGTGTCCGGCGTGTGAAAGCTAGTGCTGTCGACCTACACTCCAGCTCTTCTAAATAGAGCTCTGACTACCGCGTGGTCCATTCGCGACTGACCGTGGCGTTCCTCGCATCAAGGACGCGGTATCCCGGAGGATCTTGGTGGCCTCAGGGATTACACGGAATTATTTTCGAGGTTTCGGCTAGAATCGTTTCTTGTTGAAAAGCGCGCGCAGAATAAAATGAGGAGGCACCCTGACATGCCCACAGAAGTTGATTCCAGTGGTGGCTCGAAAGAAATGCGTAGTCCAAATGTAGTCCAAAACCGACGCCTATTACGGTAGATTTGAGCGGGTAACGGGTCCAAGTGGCGTTTAATCAGCGAGACTTAGTGTTAGATTTTTGGGTTCGATTCCCATCGCCCGCTCCAGATTTTAAAGTACTTAGGCTGCTGCTTCATTTTCCATATTTTCCAATTCACGGTTTTTTGACCTGGAAATGGGCTTTTTGGAAAATGCACTAGCCGCGAAAGTACTATCAACCCTTTGCACACGGAGGAACGCTTCATTAATAGCGGGGGCGGAGGATCTCGCTATAGTCGCATGTGGGGTCCCTTCCTTATGCGACGTATGCCCCGAGGGTTTCAACCGGCCTCGGCTGACCGTAGACGCGGACGGCAGCATTATCTGTCCCTATTCCTGTCGTCTAGCACGGCGCGAATCAGCAACAGAGGGGTTAGCGCAGGATGCAGTCACCGCGGCATTATTGGAAAGCTAGCGTTGACTGTAGGATTGCTCAGTATTTGGGGATGCTCCGGGGGTTTCCAGGGCCTTAAGCCAGCGGCAGCGTTGTTCATCACGCAGCCCGCGAGCCAGACAGTGATGGTTGGGCAGACCGCAACGTTTAGCGTAACAGTGAGCGGCACTGAACCGCTGAGCTACCAGTGGTACAAGAACGGAGTTGCAATAAGCGGCGGTACTTCAAGCATTTACACGACCCCAGCCGCTGCGGCCGGAGACACGGGATCCATCTTTACGGTGGTCGTGTCGAACTCTGCCGGCACCGCAACGAGCGGACCGGCTACCTTGACCGTTCAGAACCCAGCAGCCTCAGCAAAGAGCATTGTTCCCAGCAATGCGACACCGCCATATAACGCGTCCGTGAACCTGGTACCCACCTTCTCTGGAGGCAACGCCGTCATCGGCTCGACAGGCGTTGGCAGTTCCGACATTACGGCGTCGGCCGTGAGCGGTACCTCATACCCGACACCCGCGCTGACTTCGGCCAAGACATACACTCTGACGGTTTCGGATTCGAAAGGAAACGTCGTTTCCACCACGTGCCTGGTTACACCTAACACGGTGAACATATCGCCTATTTCTCCGGCGAATCAGACCTTCGCGCCAGGGCAACTGAGCTTTGCGGCCACCGCAACTGGCGGTTTGACGAATGGTCTGACGTGGAGCGCAAGCGTCGGCGTCTTTAGCGGTAGCGTATGGGCATCTCCCACTGCCATCGGTACCTACACGATTACCGCCACGAGCGTCGACAACCCATCCGTTTCGGTTTCTACGACAGCCACGATCAGCGGCCCCATGATCATGACTCAACAGG
>PNAR01000132.1 GCA_003169715.1 Acidobacteriaceae bacterium
CTTATCGAGGGGCAGCCTTCATTCATTATGATATTGAGAAGATCAAATCTTCAAAGATGGGCCAGCCCGCCAGGCTTGGTAATAAGTAGGAAAGATGGTTAGTATGCGTCTGCGAATATTGATGTTGCTCGGGCCAGTGGAGGACCGTGATGGAAGAAACAAATTCCTTGTTAGTCAAAATAGCTAGACTTGAGTCGGAAAGTCGTAGAGTCAGATGGGTTCTGAGTGGTCTCATCACCATGATATCCGTACTCGGTTTTCTAACCCTTCATCACGGGACGAGTGCTGGCAAGCTTACGGTCACTGAGCTCACTGTCAAAGACTCCTCCGGAACGGTAGTAGCGCGACTCGGGGAGGGCCCCAACGGGACTTGTCTGAATTTAACAGCGCGTTCGCTCGCTTCTAAGGCTTTTTTATGTGTCGATAATTCTTATGGCTCTTCCCTCGACCTTGGGACCCTAAATCCCCAGGCGAGTGCAACGCTTTCCGCAGGTCGGAGATTATATGAGGGTGGAGGAAGCCTAGCGCCCGGGCTGGTAATCGAAGACGGAGAACAAACGCTCGCGGTCAACTTAGGTGTCGATCCGGAATTGCTGTTGGGACACAGTGGGAATGACAGTTCTGTCGTATTATCGGCGGGGTCAAAGCCGAGGATACGGGTGGTAGCATCGGGCGGCAAGACCGTCTGGGAGTCTGCGCACTAACCTACGATTTAATTCGGGCGATCGAGGAACGGGTGGCCTACCTTAGCGTCCTTTGCAAAGGTGGGCCCGGAAACGCGAGTAGACACTTCGACCGTGCCGATTAACGAAGCGGGTTAGCGAGTAGGAATTTTAACGGTTTGTATAATGGTCAAGTTTCAAGTCTGGGGGCGGGGTGGTGTTACGTCTTTTGCTGTACATCGCATCGCTAGCAATTGTCGCGGGCGGCGTTCTGGTCGCGTTAACCCTGCATCGGACCGAGGCGCGTGCAACGGTTCGGGTGGGCCCCACCCCATTGGGCCAATTGCAGACAAAGCTAAAGCAAGCGCAATCTGAGCGTACGTCCGGAAAACATTCGATTCTTTCGCTCGACGAAAATGAGCTAAATGCGCTGATTAGCAGCAAGATGCTGGCGAGCGCCACCCCAGCGAGCCCAGACACAAACGACCAGAAAGCGAAAGTGCGCGACTTCCGGGTCAAGCTGCTCAACGATCGTGCGGATGTCTATCTTTCCTGGAATTTCCGCGGGCAGCAGATGAGCTTCGACATCGAAGGCAAGCTGCAAACCGTAAACGGCTACATCGAATTCGATCCGACTAGCGGAAGCCTGGGGGCACTCCCCCTTCCCCGATCTTTATTGGAAGCCGCCCTAAAACAGGCAACCGATTCTCCCGAGATTCACGAGAAAGTCCGCTTGCCTCCAAACTTAACCGATCTGCGGGTTGCCGACAGCCACGTCATTGCGACTTATAAATGAGCATAGGCAGGTTCCCTCAACCTCGAATACGCCTTTATGCGAACCCTCCAAACTGGCTATTGACGATTGAAGTCCTAACTTACATACTCTGCTATTTGAAGCCGCTATGCCGGGGGGCGGAGTGTTTTGCCATGCGTTCAAATCAAAATTACTGGCGCCGATTCGCTCTCTTCTTCTCGATGCTGGCCCTGGCAGTTCTTTTGGGTTGCGGAAGCGTCGGGTCTAATTCATCAGTTAATCCCCTGCCGGTTGCAGATTTTTCGCTTGCCATCGAGCCTGCCAACGTTACGCTCGGACAGGGTGCCTCGACTAGCGTTGCCGTCTCGCTGAGAGCGATCAATGGGTTCAATGGTCAAGTCAGCATCAATATCAGCAGTTTGCCAACGGGGGTGACCGCAAGTCCGCCGAACTTCGTTCTTGCGTCCGGGATGAATCAAACTATCACATTGAGTGCAGCTTCTACCGCAACGCCGGGAAATGCGGCACTCTCTTTTGCGGCCACATCCGGGACCTTGAGTCACACGACTCATTTTGGGTTCGGGATTGATAGTGTCGCGACCGAAATGCATCCTCCGTTTCGAACCCGCTATGTGCGAACCGATGCTCAGTGGAACTCCGGCTTCATCTTCTACTTTCCGCAGCAATGGATAATCTACGATCCCGGCACGAAGCGTTATTTTGTCAACGACACCAGCCTGAATCGGATCGAGGTTTTCGATGCTAGAACTGAGACAGAAATTGCGCAAATCACAGTTCCCGGGCCATGGGTTTCTGACGAAACGCCGGACCGATCCACCATCTATGTCGGAACGCAATTGGGCGACCTGTATGCGATAGATCCGGTCGCCATGGTTGTGACTAAGCGTATCCCGTCGGGCCAGATAGGACCAACGGGTTACGCAGCGTATGAAGTGCGGGTATTGGCTGACGGCAGGCTCGCGCTGTTGGGAGGACAAGGCGGGCTTCCGCCGATAGACGGATATGCGAACTTCGGGATTTGGAATCCTGCTGATAATTCCCTGGTTGTGCTGGGATCGGCATACGGAGGCAGCGGACCCGGGCAGCCGAACGTCTGCGATTCATTCGGTACTATTGGCGAATTCGCATTAACGACTGACCGAACTAAAGTGCTGGTCACAAGCCCCCTTCTGTTTGGAGCTCTCTGCATGATAGACCCCGATACCGCGAGCTATACCATAGTCGACGCTCCGGGCGGTTCAATATTGTTGCCGCCCGACGGTAAAGAAATCATCGTTCCAGGAGTTGCAACCGTATACATTTACGATTCCAAAGACCTTTCATTGAAAGATCAATTTCCAGTGGGAGATGGCACCGGGCCCTATCGTTACATCCTAAGCTTTGACGGCAACACTATTTTTGCGGTTCATGAGCAAGGAATTGAAGGACTAGCATATGACTGGAGAACTCACGCACAAACAGGGTGGATGACAGTTTTTACCACTTCCGATTACGAGTCGTGGATTACACCTCAAGCAATTGACGAAACTGGTCTGATAGCTGGTGTTATTGGGAACGGAGTCGCTTTTATCGACGGAGGAGCCTTGTTGTCCAGTGCTCCCGGATCGCAGGTGCCGAACCCTTCTGTCCAACCTCCGTCTGGTCCTGTAGCTGGCGGAACCCAGACTCTCGTGGGTAGCAACATAACAACAAGCCGGCTGAATCAGGTTTACTTCGGAAATGGCATCGCCGCGGGCGCAACAACGGACACCCTCGGAGTGCACGTCAATAGCCCGTCTGGTAATTCTGGTCCTGTCGATGTAGCTGTTGTCGCCTCCGACGGCGCCTTCGAATTGACGCCGGAAGGATTCAGTTACGGGCCCTGGATCGTCGAAGCCACTCCCAATTCTTCCACAGCTGAGGGAGGCGGAACCGCAACCATTTATGGCTACGGTTTCGGTTCTTTTGGGCAAGCTCAGCAAGCCCCTGGTCTTCAAGTTTCGATTGGTGGTGAAGCTGCCCCAATCGTTCAGTACTTGCCAACCGTGACGACCGTTCAACTGGACCCCTATTACCCATTTCCGCTGGAGGGAATTGTCGTTACCGTCCCGCCGGGAGTTCCCGGCTCTAAGGTTGACATTACAGTGTCAAATCCAGAGGGATCGATCACGGCCAAGAGTGCATTCACCTACTACCCAGCCTTGCAACAATTCCAGTTGAACGGCGCCGCGCTAGCGGAAGGCATTTATGATCCCCATCGAGACCTGTATTATTTTACTGACCAAACACAATTGCGCGTGTTTTCCCTTACTCAAGACCAATGGCTTGCTTCAATCCCGATTGCGGGTTCATCTCGCTTATGGGGCCTTGCGCTGTCGCCAGACGGCAGCAAGCTCGCCATCGCAGACGCGGGTGCCAACGCGCTCTACTTGGTAGATACTGGATCGCCGTCTAGCCGAAAAACTTTCCTTCTACCGCCTTCCGGTCCCGATCAAAGTGATCCAGCGGCTGTGGCGGTTACCGACTCGGGAATGATCTACTATTCGATTTTCTTTCCAACAAGTACAGGCGGGCTGGCTTTCCACAAGATCGACAGTAAAACCGGCATAATCACGGATTACTCTTGGCTGCTAGCGGGATCATATCAAAACGACGCTTATGCCCGCGTTTTGCTAACTCAGGATAATTCGCGGGTCTTTATCAACTACGCAGGGACCCCTATCGCGCTAGATACGGCGACAGATACTCGCTATTCCAATCCGCTGATATCGCAGGTATACGATTATGAGATGACTTTTTCCGGGGACGAGAAATGGATCTCCTCCAGCGAGTCGTTTACTGATGGTAACCTCAACCTTGAATCGTCGGTAGTTTATGCCGAACGCGAGACTTGGAATACGTCGGCGGTGTTTGGCGAGAAGTTGAATCCAACCGGAAACCTGCTGTTCTCGCCACTCTCAGACGGTATTGATGTTGTAGATGGAAAACGCGGGGCCCTACTCACGCGGATTTCCCTGCCGGTCACTCTATCCGCTAACTACGATGCGCTGGTTTCGGATGGAGCGGACAACGTTCTAATCGCTATCACCGGCCAAACCGGAACTGGCATTGCAGTTGTCGACCTAACATCTGTTGTCGACCCCCCGCCATTACCTTATCCCGCTGTTGTGCCAACGTCCAGGATGGCTCTATTTACCGGCGGGCAGATGAACGGCGAATCGAAGCGAACACATCAGCTCAGAAACAAAGGCGATGTTAAAACCCAGAGTCGCGTGGGTACGCGGATAAAGCACAGTACGAATGGCGTTTCAACCAGTCGTCGCGCATATTAAATTGCATGCCAACACGACCGACAAATCCCGTCTGCTCTCACAGAGAGTTTACGATTACCCCCAAACGTCGTGGGTTCAGTCTGGCGACTACTCGTAATTCGAACCAAGACTTTTAAGGAAGGTTGCTCATCCGGAACGAGTGGTACGTACTTCGAAACAGTCCAGGCTTCTGATTGTGGTCGCATCGAGAACATCCCGGGACTCCATTTTTGGGTCAACGCTATTCCATTCAGGAAATACTTTGCCGTGGTAAAGCGCCCTTGAGACAACCCGGGGACAGACGGGACGTTCCCCAGTTTTCCGAAACCCACTGGGATATTTCCCGTCTGCGCACCATTTCCCCGCCTGCCCTTCCTACTATTGACCTC
>PNAR01000508.1 GCA_003169715.1 Acidobacteriaceae bacterium
CGGTCGGCGATATTCCTTCCTCCAAACCGTTCGTGTCGGGACTCTTCGCTGGAATCCCTTGTTCCAGCGCGGCGGCGATCCATGGCGGACGATTACTAAGCGTCTCGATCTGTTCGTTCTCAATGAAGATGGTGTCACTCCGAATCCAGTTGTGGCTGCGAACCGTGAGATCGAGGACTTCCGAATTGCCGACTCGACTGTAGTCGGGTTGGGTGTTCGTCATCAGCGGGGTCTTTGTAAAGTGTTTCAGCTGAACTTCCATCATTTTGACCCAGGTCCTCTCCGCGGTTTGGTAGTCGGGAAAGGGAGTATTCACGAAGGGCCAGGTGTGCCCCTCGCCCCAAAATCCATATAGAAAGGTATCGACGAACTCGATGGCGGGACTTCCATTAAATTCCGCTGCTAAAAGGCCTACCAGTTCTCCGAATGCCTGCTGAAAAAAAGGATGGTCAAAGCGCGGCTGATAACGCGAATATTGATTTTCCATAAATCGCTCAGCCGCCTTCTTTTCCTTCTCATCGGGAACGAGCTCAACGGTTGGTACCTTGTCGAGGACGAAATCCGGTAGCGCCGGCTGGTGCTTATAGTCGGGAGCGCTCATCTGAATGCGAAGCCCAACCCGCTTGTTGTTCTTCTTCGCCAGATCGAAGACGAGCTTCACGTAATCAGGCAACTCGAGACGCCCGGGTCGCGACTGCACCTCCCGCCATGTGGGGCGTATGTAGAGTTGTTGGCCCAAGGGAAATCGAATGAGGTCCTCGATGGCTTGGTGCACATTGTCCGATTTAATTTCCTCGGTTCCACTGTCGGCCGTGATGTAGGTAATCAGTCCCTTGCCATAATTGGGCACGACCTCTTCTGACGCAGTGGTAGTCATCACCACTTCGTCCGTGGGAATGACGGCGTCGGGTGGATACTGAGGGAATGGGCCTTGATTCAAACGATCTGTTACGGTTGGGCCAGAACCAAAATCATAGCTGCCCCAGTTGTGGGCATGTACAAACCCACGCGCCTTGCCGGTTGCGAGTTTAGCCGTCGCAGCTAACGCCGCCCCACTTTTTAAAAAGTCTCTACGCTGCATCGAATCGTGTCCTCCGTCGTTCCATACACTCTCGCAGTGAAACCTCCACTGGTGTTTCGAGGATTCGCTAGTTGTTGTACTCGGGAATCTTGCGGGCTTTCTCGGCCAAAACAAGCGACTTTCGAACTGCTTCTATTTATATCTTTTCGTTTCGATTGTCTAGGTCAAACAGCCCAATGTAAACAAATTCGACAGATGTCGCAAAAGGGGTAAGATTTTCGAAGTTCCACCGGTTTACGAACGCCTAGTCAACGCCCGACAAGCTTCACCGCGCCTAGTTGTGCCTGGGATTTGCGCAAGGAATGACCAACGCATCGCTGTGGGGGTTATCTGCAACCTCGACGGTGAGCTGCTCAAGTCTGCAAGGGCCAATGACCTCGGCCAAACTTGGCGAGCAGCGCGGTATCGACTCCTAATTAGTCGGGCGGTCTCAATGGGTCGACGCAACACCAGCTCGAAGTCTACTTGTAGCAGTCTCAAGCGCTAAAGTCGTTCGCGAGCGTTGATTCAAACGGAACACTGCCCTGTCTAGTTCTGATTGAGTACAGCCGGACAGATCGATTCTCTGGGGGAAAGTAGCATCGGATCAACTGATCAGATGGTGTTGCATCGACCCGTTGAGCTCGCACGGCTTATCAGGACTTAGCAAGTCCAAAAAACTGAACTCCATATATGCGCGGAATAAGTATGTTTAAAGTTATTTGCCTAGGCGCGCCAGTAGGTCAACTGATGAGACTAACAGCGGACTGATTTTTGACAATGCGGGCACTCGATACTCAAACCGCCTTCGGGGAAGTCTGGCCTGGATGGCCAGAGCACGTCGTACGAGGGGATCGAGAACGAGGCTAATCGTGCAGCACGATGTTCAGTAGCGAATTACGGATTCGCAATTCCCCATTATTCTGGATAAATGCCAGCTGTAAAATATCAAGAACGAAGCGTTATAAAGGTTTGGCAGGATCGCGGGCAGCTGGTTTCGCGTCGTCATGCTTCACTTCGCCATAACGCGCCGATAGCCAACCGCGCAGCTCTTTCGGATTGTAATTGAATGGCCCCATCCCGCCGCGATAGGCGATGTGTCCGTGTTCGTCGATCACGTAGAGGCGTTCCGGCCAGGCAGAGTAGGCGTTTTCCGCCGCGTTGCCCATATCGTCCACGCCGAACGGCAACGGGTATTTGAAGCGAGAGATGAAATCGTTGGCGATATCTACGCGCTGCTTCAGGTTTTTTGGCTGCGCATAACACACATCATCTTTTACGTTGGACTTCATCTGCCATTCGTCGGTGGGATGCGCTTCGCGCACGTAGACGGTCAGGAAGTCGGCGTGGTCTTTATAATCGTCATAAATCTTCGCGATGTCGCCCACCTGGCGACGAAATGGCGGTCAGGTAAAACTGCCGAACACCAGGACCAGCGGTTTGGCGCCGGTCCGCTCCCGAATATGAAAGTGGTCGCTGCCATTCAGCGCGACCAGTCGCACATCCGGCGCATCATCCCCAACCTTCAGCTTGCCGCGATGCATGTGCGGCAAGGCGTAGCGCACCATTCCGTACGCGTCCTTGGGGCTTCCGGCCATTAGCGAAAGTCCGATGAACGCGACGAGGAATAAGGCCAACGCGACGCCGATGGTCCATTTCCAAAACAGGGTCAAGGATTTTTCTCTCCACCAATAATCACACAGGAAGTTGCGCGGGCAAATAGTCTATAAGCACTATTGACGTGCAAAGGTGGCAAAGCGAGAATGCGCCGCACCTTCGGGCGCGATGTCTTGCCGCGTCCGCCATGGTATTCTTCACCTACGTCCTCAGGAGGCGCACAGAAAACATGTCCGAGAGCACCGTCATCGCTAATCAGAAACAGATTCTCAGCAATCAGAAGACCATCATCGCCAATCAAACGCAGATCAAGTCCAACCAGGCCACCATAAAGAAGAATCAAGCCACTATCCTGAAAAACCAGGGCAGCCTCGGCGCCATCCTCAAAAATCAAAAACAGATTCTGGCCCTGCTCAGAAAGTAATCTTCATGCACTTCCGGTTGTAAGTGAAGCCGCCTCGCCCCGTTCATCGGGGCGTTGCTGTCTTCAGCCCTATATTTTGCGCCGCGCGCCTCCGATAATCGAACCGCTGTAATTTTGCCCGATTGAGAGTCTAGTCCTTTTCTAGTATTGCCCCTCAACCTCACTGCCACTAAAGTCGCGCCAATCTGCGGATGCTCTGGCATGCCCTCGAAATGTCACGAGCGATCTGCTTCGTCTCACAGTGGTCGCAAGTGCATCACGTCCACTCCTCTTGATGGGGATCGGCAAAATCGCAGCACTAAAAATGGAGATTCTGAATGGCAAAGCGTCTACTTTGCAATTTTGCGGTATTAGCAGCGCTCATCGCAGTGCTTATAGTCGCGACGGTTACCAGTGTTCTGGCCCAGGTGCCCACCGGCACGGTGAACGGCCTGATTAGCGACCCGCGCGAAGCGGTCGTCCCCAACGCGCGCGTTGTGGCCATCAGTAAAGCGCAAGGCGTATCCCACGAGACGCTGAGCAACGCCGACGGCCTCTACGTGTTTGCCGATCTTCCCCCGGGCGACTATGACTTGAAGATCGAAGCCTCCGGCTTTGCTCCCAGCGAATTCACGGCAGTGAGCGTGCAGGCTGGCCGCACGATCACACTGGACGCCAAGCTGCAAATCGCGGGCGTAGGCACGATCGTCAACGTCAACGAAGGCGCCGGCGAGGTCGACCTCACCCAATCCATGAT
>PNAR01000065.1 GCA_003169715.1 Acidobacteriaceae bacterium
CAGCCCTGAAAAGGCTGGCGTCGGGGGTTCAACTCCCTCCCTGGCCACCATCATTTCCAAAGTACTTGCTGGAAATCTGGCGAACGAGAGGAGTCGAAATCACCCACGGTGCGTCACCCATCATTGAATAAGGCGCACTGTTTCGTTGTTCAGCCCCATGGCTGCGATCATTTGATCTTGCGCTTCCCGCGCCGCTTTTCGAGGCGTGAATGAGCATAGACTTTCATGAGCATTGTCGGGTCCGACCAGCGCATCATGTCCTGAATGGTCTTCGGATCGGTGCCATTCTCCACAAGATTAAGACGATAGGGCGTGCCGTAAATTGTGGAATCCAAACCTGTGATTTTTGGGAATGGTAATCACCTTTTCGGCTGCGGGTCTGAGGTGGTCTTCGACCAACATGTTTGGAACCCGTGGCGATTTCCCATGGCGGCGTTCGGAGGCGAAAACATAATCGTGGTCGCCCGCATACGCTGTGGTCTCCCGCCACTTTTTCAGCAGCCCCATTACGATGATAGGCACCACAACGGGCTTCTTGCTGGCTGCTGATTTTGGCAACCCGAATATACCCCGCACATAATTGCTGCGGACATGAATCAGGGCCCTTTCTGCGTCTACATTCGCCCAACGCAGGGCCAAGACCTCGCCGATGCGAAGTCCCGTCACTGGCCACGAGAAGAGTCAACAGCCGCTCGAATACACTCATGAAGCAGATGATGGTCCAGCAAGGCTTTCAGTAGCGGATGAGGTCTTGTAAGTCTTTATATTTGCTAGAACGATTAGGTTCACACGGTGGAAGTCGTAGGTTAAAATCCTACAGCTGCCCACCATTCCGCCCGTTGGGGACCCCCGGCTTTGGAGGGTTTCTCCTCTCTGGAATGACCGCTTTTCTATTGCCGCCTTAGCGCCGGGTTAGCCGGTTGGACGAGGCTTTCCACGTATTACCTAACCAGATTCCCCGGTTTTCGGCCCTGCGTTTGTAAAATCCTTGGCGCAATAATAATTTTGCTTGACAGTCACTGTTAAAGAACGGTACAAGTTGCGGGATCGCAATAGTACTTTTGTGCTAGTGCCCTGTGTGTGCGGTTACGTAAACGCCTACACAAACATTTCCAACAAGTTTATGTACAAGTTAACTGGAACTCAGTTAACCACCATCCGGAGGCGGACAGATGATTTTGAAGCTTAAAGTGAACTCTAAGAGTATTTGCGCATTGGCGGGGTTGGCGGTTTTCGTCCTTTTTGCGTCGCTATGCTTCGGTCAGCAGTTGACTGGAACCTTGACCGGGACGACCTTCGATCAAACGGGCGCAGTTGTTCCCAATGCCCAAGTGGCGATGAAAAATACAGCTTCCGGCGACACTCGCATGACCACCTCCAATGGATCGGGCTATTTTTCAATCACTGCCGTGCAGCCCGGTACCTATTCGGTATCTGTTTCGGCGGCCGGATTTAAGACTTGGAAGGAAGACGGCATCGTCTTCGCACAGGGCGACAGTCGAACGCTGCCCAATATCAGCCTCGCCGTTGGCCAGGCAGATCAAGTGGTGGAAGTCACCACGCAAGCCGCGATTGTGGCACTCGACAGCGCCGAAGTCAGCACTACCTTGAACACGCAAATGATCGAAGATGTTCCGCTTGGTGGACGTGATGCGGGAGAATTACTCAAGCTCATGCCTGGAATGGCTCTCACGAATGGTATTACGCAGGGGTCCGGTTTCAACTCCCAAGTAACAGGCACGAACAGTGGGCCAGTGGGCGCCTATTCCTCCAACGGCACTCAGCCGAACGGCTCGATGGCTTTCATGCTCGACGGTGCCAACTTGGTTGATCCCGGGAATGCGGGATCCCAGATTGCCAATATCAACCAGGACATGGTTTCCGAAGTTAAGGTGCTGATGTCGTCCTACAGCGCTGAGTACGCCAAAGGGCCGGTGATCTTTCAGGCTTTCAGCAAAAGCGGTGGATCGCAGTACCACGGGGAAGGGTATCTATATACGCGTAACAGCACGTTCAACTCAATTGACGCCTATACTCACAGCCAAATTGTACCCGGCGGACTTTCTGCCACAGCAGCAGCCCCCGATCAAAGCTTCTACTACATGGGCGGTAACGTAGGTGGTCCAATCCTCATTCCTCACACCGGGTTTAATGCGAGCCGTCATAAGCTATTCTTCTGGGCTGGCTACGAATACATGAGGCAGCATCCGGCGGGCAACATCATCAACTACAATGTGCCGACCCCCGCCCAGTTGTCGGGCGATTTCACCAATAAGGGTGTACCCACTGGGGCGATTAATCAATGGTCTTATGCATACGGGAGCATGTGCTGCGCCCTTCCAGCGGGTGCCACGTCCACTTCCGTCCCCGCCAGTGATTTCGATCCGATCGGCGTAGCGTATTCAAAGCTCCTTCCAGCGCCAAACATCACTCCAAGCCAGTCCAACGGATGGAACAACTATCAATATGTTCAGAGTGTTCCCCAAAATCGCTGGGAAGCGACCGGAAAAGTTGACTACGCGATCAGCGACAACAGCAAATTGTCGGTTTCCTATACCCGCCAGATTGAAAACGACCAGCATCCAGTCGGCATCTGGTGGACTCCGCCGTGGACCTTGCCTTACCCCTCAAATGTCGTCGCAGCTACGACTTCGCAAGAGGTGATGGCGAACTTCACCCACGTCTTCAGTCCGACGACCACCAACGAATTTGTATTCACACTCGCGCGTTATATCAACCCCAACACGCTTAGCAATCCGGGGGCCGTGGATCGCACCAAGCTGGGGATTAACGTCACAGGCCTGTTTGGCTACACTCCAAAGCAGATTCCCAATATCACCGGACCTTGGGGA
>PNAR01000447.1:0-252 GCA_003169715.1 Acidobacteriaceae bacterium
CGTCATACCACCAGGGGAAGAAATGACGCGTAAACTCCGTTTCGGACGCCCTCTGCCACTCTTCATAGAAAACCCCACCAGTCCCATTCGGTGTTGACTCCAAAACAATTTCGCCATTCACTGGAACTGCCGCCCGCAACGAAGCCAGAGTCTCGATCCCATCGCGGGGCCATCGGGCAACCTCCGAGCAGTGCAGGTTATGGATCGTAATCCCTCGCCCCGCGTTAGGATCCGCCGCCGTCGCCACGCGAT
>PNAR01000447.1:276-20637 GCA_003169715.1 Acidobacteriaceae bacterium
TCGGGCAGGTTCTCCCAGAAGCGATGCACAATTCTAAAAATTTCCTCGGCCGACTCCTGATTATGCGCAACCTGCACTGCGGTCGTGCCGGGCTGCGTAATCGTCTGAATAAAAAACCGCGCCGCCACATATGTGGTGATTCCGAGTTGCCGGGCCTTCAGAACAATGTTCCGCTTGCTGCAGTCTCGTGAATACTCCAGCTGTGCGCGATTCGCGCGGAAGTAGACCAGTCCCCGCGCTTTGCTGCGTACTTTTAACAAACTCTCGATCAGTAAATCGCGGACCGTAAGTCTCCCATTGACCGGACAATTTAGACTCCTTCCCAAACTGTGCAGCAGCAAAATATCGTCATATATATTCAAGTCGTCCCTTTTCGCCGGAAACTGAGAACCATGAACTGGGATCTGGGAACCACATTTCTATCTCGCGTGTCCTAGAATTTCCGGCACGTATGTAAACGATCCAATTTCCCATCCACTGCCAAATTGAGTTTGATCAATTCCCATTAAGTCATATTTGTATTCATTACTAAGAGCCGCACCCTGATCCACATCCGGCGAACCAGCCACAGGTCTGACGTCAATGTCCGGCCCCGAAGTCACATCCACGAAGTAAGTAGTTCCGGAATTGTGATCCGCAGCCGCAAGATAATTCATAAGTTGAGTATTCGACATCAGCGTCGCTCCGCTTGATTTCAACGCGTCCAGCATGACCCCAACTTGATGAGCAGGTAACTCATTTACGTGCCAAAAGATCCCGTAAGGAACGCCCCAAACCGCTGATTTGAATACCAGCGCTTTCAGCTTGTTAGTAAGTTGCGTATCGCTCAGATTTTGAAAGTTAGGCACAATACCCTGGCTCAAAATATTTTGGATGTCCACCCCGGTCCCCAATACCGTGCTCGCATTGGGGGACGGATCCATGCTTCCCGATCCCCGGGCGCCGGCAAAGCCCCCAGCCACCGCGATCGCCTCCGTAGATGTATCTTCATAACTCCCCGGATAGACATACACCCAGCTCCCAGGAATCGTCGCTGATATTTCATTCGAAAATCCCGATTCGCTGGACCCATTTAGCGCAGTCACCACGTAGAACCAAATCTGCTGTGGGTTCACGGCGTAATCCACATATGTGGGATCCGGCACCGGCCCCGCAATCTTTGTGTATGGACCTCCGCTAATCGCAGACCGGTAAATGTTATAACCGCCCACGTTTGCCTCCGGATTCCATGATAGGACCGTCGAATGTCCACCACCAATTCCCGTGAGGTTTAAATTTATCCATGCCTTCGACCACTCGATTTCGTCAGACATCAACCTCATCTTGTCGGTCAACAGCAGATAACTGCTGTTTTTGATGTCTCGCGAAACGACGTCAGCGAGGTCCTCGCTTTTCACCGCCGACTTCATATTTGGGTCCGCAGTTACCGAAAACACGCCGCGCTGGTTGAGCGTGAAAATAAGTCCGCCTAATGTGTCAAGCCCCGATGGAACCATGTCCGTTCCCGACGAACTCAGATCCCAACTCACCTGCGCGCTCGGATCACCGGGTGCCGTGATCGTAAATTGCTTGTTCGCAATTGAAAGCGTGACGCTCGACGCAGCCGTTCCCGTGTACTGGATCGTGAATGCGTCGGGGAACACGAAATACTGATGCGAAACTGAATGACAGTTGAGATCCCATCCCGCGTTGATCCATGACTGAAATGTCGGAATCAATTGCTGTGAAAGGTCATACCCAGTCACCCTGCGATACTGAGTGGTACACCCTTCGACTGGATCATCGGCAACAACGACTCTATGTACTGATGCGAGCCGTCAATCAGACCAGGATCGTCATATGTCACCGTGATTCGCGCCGGATATTGCATGAAGCCGCGCACGCTCGGTGGTGTATCCGCCGCAATATTGTGTCCGCCATTGATCGGTCCGGGCGTCCCGATAATGTCGGTCGAAATACCGGTGGCGATGTTGTTCGCGTAAAAATGACAATACGAATAGGTGACTGCGGCTGTGTTATCCATCAGCCCGTAGGTCCGGTTTGCATAGGCCCTGCAATTTTTCAATTCAATCGCCATAGGCGTTCCATCAAAGCGATAGCCCACATAATTCCGGTGCGCATCGGTGTTATAGATATGAATGTCGCCAGGCGTTCCGCTGGGATGAAAATAAAATCCAATCGGCACCGTTGCGTTCGGTACTCGGCTATCCGCCATCATATTGGCCAGCCAAATATGGTCGCTCGCTCCTTGCACTTGAACACCGTAACCGTCGTACCAATCCAATTTAATGTGCTGGATTTCAATGTTGCTGACGCCGTTAATGTTGATCACGGCCTGCCCACTCAAAATAATCGGGGTAACGGATCCAAAATGCGTAACCGGATTTCCCGACGCTGCCCACACATATAAATTCTGCGCGACCGGATCGTAAAACCAGTCTCGATCATGCGCGAGACCACTCTCGGTGCTTTGCGAGTTTCCCCACTTGGTTCCGAACCTCACGAAGTTGAGCTGCGAAATGGGTTGCGTCGCACTCAAAGCAATTTGCCAAACGTTACCCGCCGTATTGGTCCACTGTGAATTGCTCGTCGCGTAATAACCTGTAAACTCCGGAGGCTGCCCATTTCCGTACGCGTCAAACTTGATTGGATTGCCCGACGCGCCGCTCGAAGGCGGGGTTAGCCACTCATTCCAAACCGCGTCTCGTTTAAACAGGATCACATCTCCCGGTTGAAAAGTTGAGATGCCAACCTTTAACAATGTTCTCCACGCGCTCTGCGGAGAAAGCCCGTCGTTTCGGTTATTCCCCGCCGGGTCCACGTAATACGTCGCCGCAGCGGCGCGCAGCGCCAGCAGCAGTACACAAGCAAGAGTTTTCATTGGGATCTCTGGGTTTCGAATGTCGGTCGAAAATCTAGTGCAGCGAAAACGTCGGAATCGTGGAGGCCGTGTAAGCATCCGCTGGAACGGTTATCGTCGCCGGAAGCGTCCCGCCCGTCGTAACGCTCTCAGCTATATTTCCCGCATAAGTCAATCCCGCTCCGCTATTGCCACCTTCGAGTACGGCGCACGCTGTTGTGCAGTTCGTCGTTAGTACCGCGTAGTACTTCCCAGGAGGTAGTTGGGCACTCGAGGTCCAACTGAGTGTCTTCCACCCCATCGAAGATGCAAATGCAGTTCCGGCGGTCGGACCGATGTGTGTTACGACTGTTCCCGAGCTATTCATAATTCCAATGTCGTATGTGTTTGCCGTGTTATCCACAGTTGCGACGTCGTAAGTAACTTGCGTTGTAATCAGATTGCAGTACAGCACCGCCCCCCAAACCGATGCCTTGTTAGCTGTAACTGTGAAGTTGACTGTGCTGGCCGCGTTCGGAGTCGTAAACCAGATCGGACAAGTCTGCGATTGCACATAGGCGGTAGTCGCAAGTTTCGTGCTATTGTCCGATGCGGCCGGAGTCGGTGCCGCCGGAGTTCCCGTAAACGTTGGTGATGCCAGGGGCGCGGCTCCCGAAATCTGCGCGACTGAGTAATCTCCGCTCGCCGCTGCTACTACTCCGTTGCGGCCGAAGACTGAAGTCACTGCTGCGCTTCCGCTTGACGCCTGCACTTCGGCCCCAACTAAGATTCCATAGTTTCCCGCGGCTGCGTTCGTCGAAAGTACTCGTCCCAACACCTGCCCGCTTGCCGGGTAACTGCCTCCTGCGTCGGTACAGTCCCCCGCTACCAGGCTGCTGATTTGTACATAGTCTCCTGCGGTAGTCGCGCCATCAAAGGCGCAGGGTGCCTGCCCAGCCCGTGCAATCTGGGCGCTTCCAGATGTTCCGGCGCCGTCCACAACCACCCCGATAACTCCGCTCGTGTCCGTTGTCGCGGCAATTATTGCCGCCGAAAATGCTCCCGTGGACTTCGCTAGCTTGTTCAGCGTGGTCCCTGTTGTGGCCGCGTTTGGGACATCCGTCGCCAAGGCCCCCGTCGTAGTATCCACATAAGTTCCCGCATAAAGGTGCTTCAATCGCAGGGTAGGCGTCCCCACATCCTTTATATTGTCCGACCATGGCTTGAGGTTGAATGAAGGATCAACCACCCACCGTAGCGATCCTTGCAGCCAAAAGCCTAGACCTCGCTGCGTTCCACTTCCAAGCGCATCGGAGCCCATGAAGAAATAGCTGTCAGTGGAGTCGTACCCGAGGCGAATTCGCTCGTAGTCGCTCGCATCCGTACGCGAACCGTAAATATTGAGCGTTTGCGGCGTTGCCCCGTTGTATTCTTCAAGTGTGTTTGCGTCCGTGTTAAACACATTGGTCAATCCCAACTGCACTGCCTGTCCGTTATTGCTGATAACTTTCGGGCAATGGCAGCTGGAATCGAACCAGAACAGCCCATAATTCGGAATTCCTGTTGGAGCCGTTGTCTCCGAAAGTTGCATCACACTGGCGGTACCGCAATTCGCGTTTCCATCCGCTTGAACGCCGGTCGCAAAACTTCCGCTGCATTGGGTAGGATTTTGCGCAAGTTGTGTCGCCGTATTTGCATTCTCTATGACGTTACCGTTAACGTCGAGTTTGGCAACTTCCACTACCGCACCGGCGTTTTCTGACACTTGCAACTTTCCATTTGTTCCAAATCCAATCAACGATTTCCCTGACGCCGCTGGGCTCAAGACGCCATAACCCGCTTGAACACTCCACGCACCGGATCCGACTGTCACAAACGAACTTGCCTGTACTGTGCCTGCGACGTTTAAGCTGCTGTCCATTTGCACGGGCGTTTTGAATTCTTTCATTCCACTTGTCAGGCGCTCCAACCAGTTCGTCCCATCGCCCACATTCCCAATGTAGTTCGATAAAGAAATTGGCGCGCCGAAGCTTATTCCAACATGCCCCGGAGCGGCATCCCCCTGGTCTGTCCCAATAAATGCATCGTTCACATCATTCGTAGGGCGGTTATTCGCAGTCGCAATGGTCTTCTGAAAGTTTGAGTCTGACAAAGTAATGATGTGTCCGGGTGCCGTACCCACGCAACAAAAGTTCAGCCTGCCTTTTAAGTTTGTTAACTGTCCTGCATCCGCATTTGTCTTCGAGGCCAGCAACAGCGCGCCTTGTTGAAAAAACCCTTGCAAGGGCGTTGAGGAAAAGCAACTCATCCAGATCGGTGTCCAATTTCCAGCTTGAGCGCAACTATTGGAGTAGATGGCGGGTCCCGCTGAACCCATGACTGAAACAACATTCCCTCGAACGGTTTGCACCCAGGCTTGAGCAGAGCTTGACGCGTTTGCAGAATCGCCATTGCTGCTGAGAATCATCGCTCCCGGCCAGTAGTCAAGAAGAGGATAATAAGTTTGAGTTGCGACCGTGTAACTTAACAACGGTGCCTGAGTATCCGTAAACGTACACACGCCGTTGACGCATGCTGACGGAAGAACTCCCGTAACTACTGCGTAGTTGCCCGTCCCATACGGAGCCTGGGGGCTTGCAACACTTGGTACAGTAGTTCTTAGCAGGTCATAGCTGGTCGCTCCGGCAATCGCAGGTGTTGTAACTGAAATGTTTCCCGATCCATTGCTTGACGCTTGCCCGGCGTACAGCGGATTGCCAGCTCCGAAACCCGAGTTTTGAGGAACGATATAGTAGGAATATAGTGTCGCCCCAGTGTTTGCGAATTGAGGAATAATCCCGGTGGGAGCTTGGCCGCCATCCACTTCCAGGGCCGATCCCTGCGCGATCACTCCGGCTTGCCCGATATTTCCTTTTGGGTTGCTGCAATTTCCCACTTCTTCATACACGTTATCCAATTTCTCGGTGCCGAAACCGCCGCGCCGCGTTCCAGTACGCACGCCGTACTGTGCGTATCCCTGTATCACACTATCCGATATTCTCAATGTATTACCGGATTGCCAGTCCACGCCATTCCCTGAACATTGCAGGGAGACATTCATGTTTTTCAGCCATCCAACCGCCGGATAAGTTGCGAAAGGTCCGGGCGCATACACCACAGGGTTACATACCGTCGCATCACAACGAGTACCGTAACCAAGACTAGTATCAAGCCCATCCAGCAGGAAAGCCTCGTCGTCATCTACCTGTACATAATTGCTGAACGTCCCGCCGTTCAATGCAACTCGGGTTGTAACATTGAATATGCGAGCTTTTTGCGAATTGTCTTCAATAAACGGATGAGTGCCATTGACGATGGTCGGACGACCGCGCGGGCTCACCAGCGTGATGTCCGAAAATTCATTAGCGCTGGTAGGGTCGCCCAGGAAAATACAGGAATCATTCATCCAGCATTCAACGATGGATCCAGAAAAATCAACCGTCATATTCGACGATCGGACCGATACCCGTGCGTAGGCAATGAACTGCCCTGGCGGCACAATGACTTTTCCTGCCTGCGAAGTTCCGAGAGGATTTGTCGAAATATATCGTGCCCCGATCAATGCTTCTTGAAGCCCGCTCGATGCGCTGGCAATTGTGTATCCCGCAGGGTGCGAGTTGGCAGTAGTGAATTGCAGTGTTCCCGCTTGTCCGTTTCCCGTGCACGTTCCGCCGGTAACTAACACTGCTTCAGCGGTTCCTGTCCCAGAAATATACAAGTAATACCAAGGCTCGGTCCCGGTGACTCCCGGAGGACAAACAGACAGGTTCACGGTCATAGCTCCGGCCACGCTTAGATCCGTTGCCGGGCTTTGCGACCAACTGAAGTCGCTGGCGTACTTGATCGCCTGCATTCCTCCTGTGACTCCGGTGCCTGGCCTCGGCTGGTACTTTCCCAAAGAAGCGACATACGTAATCACTTGGTCGTCAGTTGGTGCTGTCGTATCCACGGGAACACTTTGAATCGAAACAGCATTGCTGCTTGTCCCGCATCCTCCCCAAGTGGAATCTCCATGCAGACACACGCTGTTATTCGGTGCGCCATTCCCCAGTTGTCCGGCCGGCACAACTCCTGCTATCAGTCCCGCTTTCACGGCGAGTCCAAGATCTACGTAATTTTTGTTCGCAGCTTGATTCGGCGCCACGGGATTCCCCGGCAGAGTCAGTGGCCCCGTCATCGTGTCTCCCGCCTTGCTTACGAAACTGCCGGATCCTGATCCAGTCACTGAACTGTCAACATAGGCCTTATTAACCGCATCCGTTGCCAAGACTGGGGCTGGCAGGCTGGGAGCCACCGCGAACTGCTTCGCGCCACTGATTGTTTCGTTGCCGTTTAGGTGGACCACGGCGGAGTCATTGGCTTTGCCTGCCAATGCAGTGTTTACGAATTGTTCGGTGGCCAGTTGCGATGGGTGTCCCGAAGTCCCCGGTGTTGTCCGCACTGTTGCAATCGTCGCGGGAGAAGTCGTCGGGACCGCCCAGTATTCGGTCTTTACCGTTCCATCGTCAAGCTGGTACACCACGGTATAAAAGGTTCCCGAAGGAGTTGCGCCGGAGTTTGGAACCAATTGCACAGAGAGAGCACCACCGGTTCCCAGCGCCACGCTATTGGTTCCTGCCACGATGGCCTGCCCGCTGGCTGTCGTGAACGCCGGCCACGAGATTAACAAAGTGCCTCCAGCCGGCGTTCCGTCGGCGCGGTACACCACATCGCTAACCGTGGTTAGCGCCGGCGTTTGCGCATTTAAAGTTCCTGATCCCAGAAGAACCCATACCAGAATTACCGGCAACAAATAAAAAAGTCGTCCTGATGGACGGCTTGCGTCGGACATAACCCCTCCCTCGCTAAATTGTTATTAGACACACCTGTCTCGCCCTACAAGATGGACAAGACACTTTCCAGCTTGCGCAACAAATCACAAAATCATTTATTGGATCACAAAAAAGACAACCGCGGAACCGCATCAATCTAACGTTATCGCTGCAACTCCACTTTCCCTCGGGTCACTCGTCTGTAGGAAACTCTCCACGCTCTGCACATAAACTTCCGCAAAATCTACTACCGGGCGCCTGGCCTCAACAAGCTGCATCGCGTCCGCAACACTCCAACCGAGCGAACAAAGTACCGCTAGCGTCATCATCGGCGCGCGGTGCACTCCAGCAGCGCAATGGATGAATACCTTCGTACCTTCCTTGTCCAGCGCTTCGAGCGCAAAATCTACGCCCCTCGCAAACAGCGCTTCCGGCTTCGGTTGAAAATCATCGTCGGTCGCATTCCACAGCACACTGATTCCGTATGCCTTCGCAATTGGAGTGTCATCAAATTCGGCCTGCATGTCTATGATGTGTGTGACGCCTGCCTTTGCCACATCGGACATATTTTCATCGGCCCAAATCCCGCCGCCTACCGCGATTCGGCCCGTTACCCAAGTCATGTCCATCGCAACAATCCTGCGCGTTTTGCTGATCCGCGTATCCGCCAATCGGGAAGCTGTATTCAACCTGCCCAATGCAGAAGACCATCGGCGCTCGGCCACTTTCCCTTGACTAACTTTCATTTTACGGCAAGATCACTCACTTCATCAGCAGGTGAACACGATTCTTTCATGACTTTGGGTTCCGACTTCAATTCCTGAACGCTGCTTTCTTCGGGAATGCCAAGATTCCGTAACAGAATCTTACTTAGCGACTCCTCGGAAACCGGATCAGCCGAGGCTATGGCCGGAAACAGTCCAACCATCTCAAACAAATATTTCATTGCCAGATAATGTCCGTTTTTGACCTCGGTGACCATGGACTGAACCATATCGAGCGCTCCGTTGCCCACGAGCCGGATAATTTGCTCGCGGACATTAGGAATATCCACCGGCACATCGAGAGAGTCTTCAGGTTTTAGGCGCGGTTTCTCTGTCTTCCTTGCAGGTTTCGCTTTTGATCGCTTCCTCGCCCTGATTTGTTTCATGGTGTGACCCAAAATAAAAAGGAGCGCGTTTTTCGCGCCCCTTTTGAAATTTCTTACTTACAAATCTAGAATATCAGATCGAATAGGGTAAATGCGCCACCGTTTTCAACTTTTTATTCGCTACTCCCACAATCACTTACCTCATTTTGGGTCGTTTCTGCCTCTTGACAAGATTCTGGAGGATTCGGACTTGCCTGCGGAAGTCGTCTCAGCAGCCCACCATCAAGAAGACTTTCGCTGATCCGGTCCACAACTTCAGGAAAACGCCGCACTACAGTCCGGCGCCCACAGTTCATCAATCGTGCTGCTTCATCCTGTGAATAGTCCTGCAGGACGATCCTGCCAATAAGCTCCTTATCGAATGCATCAAGCTTTTCCAGAACTTTTTCCACGTCATGAACGAAAATTACCGCATCCTCGAAGGTTGATACTCGATAAGACGTCACCCGCGTACGAAAAAACTCCCGCCCCAAAAGCGACGGCAGTCGCCCAACCTCAATTGACAAACGCATGTATCGCCTCAATATTCCTACAGTGCGATCACGATAAAGCCACAAGTCCGATCCGGGAGCGGTGAATTGTTCGTCAGGCTCAGGTAGCGGCACCTCTGTTGCCGTTACTGCGATTGAGACGGCTGCAACTTCCACTGGTACAACAAGCCCAGCCGTGACAGGTTCCACCAAAGCAATTGTTGTGACCATCATGCGTTACCGCCTTCTCCGGAGATAATCACCACTCTCGGACCGGGGATTCCATCCCTCTTGTGATTGCCTGGCAGACGGGGTGAGCTTCTTCTTCGGCCAGAAGAGGCAACATCCGCCATCTCAATCGCGCACGGAGCGCAATATATTTCCCCGCACCCCAGCGGCCGGACCCATAATCCTCCGCACCTTTCGCAATACTTCAATTCAAGCTGAACGATCTTTAAATCCTCTGAATCCATGATTGCCTCCTGTGTTCTCGTCAGTGCAACCATCCATGGAGCAAAGCTTTCCGCTCGTGTGGCATACGCTGACGGATTGGCTGGCAGTTCTCGTCTCGAACAAGACTGGCAGCGCCAATAAAAAAGGCCCTGCGCCGATTTCTCAGCGACAGGGCCCGTTTCTTTACGGAGTACCTGGTGAATTATTTAATTTAAAAGTTCTGGCCTACGGCTCCCACTCCGGAAGGCTACACCGCCGGGGGTTGCCGAAAATAACCTTCCTCATAACCCGACTTCAGCACCTGCCCATTCTGCACCTGAATGCTTACTTTGCCGGTGAAACCGATTTGCCGCAACAACTTCTCCATCGAAGACGAAAGCACTTCTGCGTATTTCATCTTGCGGCGAAATTCCACGAAATTGCTTCCCTCTTCTTCGGAGTGCTCTTGATCCAACTTAGGAATGTTTGTCATTATGATTCAAGATTATCTACTTGACGAAGGGTGCGGACAGCCGTACCCTTTTACGCATGAAGCGCTTTTTGACTATGGGCTGCACGAGCCGGAGGCGGAAGTGAGTGTTGGAATTGGTGTTGTGGCTGAACGTGGCGACATGGTAATTATGGGCACCGATATGCGGGGCACGTTTCCTCGCCTTGCAACCGCACACGAAGAATGCGCTAAGGCTTACTTAATGCCCCCTCCGATTCTCTGCGGGGTCGCGGTCGCGGGTACATTGCGAGTCGCTCAACCATTTGTGGATTTTCTAGCATTCTACTTAGAGCGTCTGGCAAAAGAGGCGAGGGACGAGAAAAAGCCAATCGTCCGAGAAGAAATCGAAACCGCTATAGACATGTCACGCTATCGCATTTTTCGACGGCTCGTTGACTGGGAGCTAAAGAGTAGCTATGGAATGAGTCTGGATGAGTGGAAGTCTGGCAAGGTCCCTGGAACTGGAAAGATGAGTCCTTTGGTAGTGCGTGCCGGAAAAGCGCTGATGCAGGCAACGGGGCTTCCGGTAGAAGCATTAATTGCCGGATTTGCCGAAGAAGAGCAATTGATCTTCTACAAAGCTAGTGGTAAGAAACATCTCGAATCCGTGGTTTCGCCGGGGGTTCAAGTGATTGGAACTGGTGGCGAATTAGCCATGAATCACCTGAATAGACGGGGCCAAAATATGTCGCACTCGTTCTCGCGGTCGCTGTTACATGTAGTGGAAGCATTAGATGAAGCAAGGAAAGAGCCTCATGGCACAGTTGGCAATCCAGCATGGATATTTGTTATAGACAAAAAAGGGGAGGCCGTCTATGTAAGGCCCGACCATCCAACTCTTAAAGAATGGAAAAGGGTTTACGGGGAGAGGGACAGTACTACCTCTCTTCAAAATTGCAAATTAAGCGATATCTTGGCAAAGGGCATGACTAAGCCGTTAGGTTCTCAAAAGTGAGCGGGTCGGCAGTGACCATATGGTGAATCGTGTCAAGAAAAAGAATGTCGCTTTTTCGGCGGTTGAATCGGAACTCCATTTCTTGCAAGTAGGCAGGAAGATGCTTTGCACTGATCTTATGCCAAGTTCCCATAATGCCTCGCTTGAGCAAGCTGAAAGCGGATTCGACGGTGTTGGTGTACACGTCCCCTTGGACGTAAACATGATCTTTGTGTCGGATGGTTTTATGCTTCCCCTTGAATTGCGTAGTCTCGAAGTTGTAGGACGGGAGTTCGTCAGTCACAATTACGTCAACCGTTTTATCCACGTTCTCGGCAATGATGTCATACAGGGTGCCTTGCGTAACGTCCTGAGCGCGAATGAATCGCAGTGGGCCGCCACGTTGCCGAATACCAACTACGATCTCTTTCTTGGTTCCGCGACCGCGTTTCTTTCCGCGCTCCCGACCGCCAACATACGTTTCGTCCACTTCGACAGTACCGGTAAGTTTTTCTTTTTGAGCTTCTACCATTGCGGCCCTGATGCGATGGCAGAGGTACCAAGCTGTTTTGTAGCTGACACCCAACACGCGCTTCATCTGGTTAGCGGAATGGCCTTTTCTGGATTCACAAATCAGGTAAGTTGCGAGGAACCATTTGTCCAAAGGTAGGTGTGTATCGTGAAAAATTGTATTGCTGAGAACGCTGAACTGATATTCACATTTCACGCATTCAAATTTCTTTTGGGTGCTCACATACGAAACGCTTTTATGGTGGCATCGTGGGCAAGTTACGCCATCAGGCCAACGCAACCGCTTAAGTAATTCACGGCAGTGTTCGTCTGTAGAGTAGAGCCTGAATACGTCGGTAATTGTCATAAGACACCTTGGAGGCACTGTGGTAAAGCGAGAAAAGACACCCCTCGAAAAGATGAGCACTCGTGAACTACTTCAAAGAATTCGGCAGGACTTGAAACGCAAGATGGAAGAGATAGGATTCGAGCCAGCCGAAGCTTCGATTGAGAAGAACCCGAAACCGAAGAAAAAGTAACCATCTACAGCGATGATACACAAATGATTACCCTTCGTCAAGTAGATACCCTTGTTATGATTTCCTCTGACGGATAAGTTATAACAGGACGCCAATCCTATAGCTCTCGGTTTATGGCGTCAACATTTCTATTTCCTTCAAGATGTTACGTTTGTGTTTTACTTAGCGGATTGCTATAGCATGAAATTGCACTTTACCTGTGGAAAACATCGCCTCCAGCTAAAGCCGTATCCCTTGCCGGAAGCCGCGTTCCGAGGAATGTCACCAATCGTGACGTTTTTCTCACAGATGTTGTGCCTTTTTATGCAATAGCACGCCGCTATATACAGGTCTATACTCCCTCCATGAAGTTCAAAGTTCTTCAGGACAATCTCCGCAAAACCCTGTGGTCCCGCATTGAAGAAGGCAATCTCACCGGCCTTGGGCTGGCGCAGCAAACGGGATTCAAACAGGCGCACATCTCCAACTTCCTCAACCGCAAGCGTGGGCTGAGTATTGATGGCATGGACAAGGTAATGAACGTGCAGCGGCTCTCCGTACTCGATCTACTTGATCCTGCTGAAATCAATAAACGCGCCAGTATCCTGCCTCCCAGCGACGACGAGTTCGAAAACGTCCTTCTCGTGGACGACGATGTCGCCGCCTCTTCCCCTCTCCTTATGAGCCGGCACGTGAAAGACATGCTTAAGTTTAAAAAGAGATTCATGGAAACCCTTCGACCCCAAATGGAGGGATCGCGTGAGGATTGGGAACGCTTCGTTTTGATTCGCGCCAACGCCCGCGAAGGCATGAGCATGTACCCGCGGCTCCTTCCCGGGGCGACGGTTCTGATTGATCGCCACTACAACTCTCTCAAGGCATATCGCAAGGGCGAGACCAACATGTATGCCGTAAATAAGTTGCAGACTTGCTCTCTTAAGTACGTTGAATTAGCCGGCAACCACTTGGTTTTGCGCCCACACAACACTGCCTACCCGGTGGAAATCATTGCGATGGAGGAAGGGGAAAAAGCCGCCGATTACCTGATTGGGCGGGTCTGTCACGTAGGCATTGAAACCTGAAAGGCGCGGCCTTCTTCATGTCCAACTTTGCAGGACTCTTTGCAATATCCCCGCACTCTCATCAAGAATTGCCATTTCGTCTCGCGTCAGCATCTTGAGTTGGCTGGCGAGATACGTAATCCTGCGGCGGCGTCCTTGCCTCATCAGCTTCGCCCCCTTTGGAGTAGCCAAGAGTTGAACTCGTCGCCCATCCATAGCATCTCTCACCCGCTTCACCAATCGGGCGCGCTCTAATCCGGCCACAATACGGCTCATGGTTGGCGGTTTCACCTGCTCGGCCGAAGCCAACTCTCCGATCGTCATCGTCCCTGCAAACACGAGTACTGATAACGCTGAGAGACGGGCCGGTGCCTGCGCCATCGTTGCGTCCTGCTTGCGCACCCTGCGCAGAAGGTGAATGGCTGCTGAGTGCATCCGGTCAGCCAGGTCTTCGCGAGCCTTAATCTGCTGTTGTTTTTGTCCTTGCATTTTCTTTTTAATTATAGTTAGCTATGCTAACTATATTAAAACTAGGAGATGATTGCATGCCGTCTTCAACCCTTGGAATTTCACGAATAATACAGATTGCCATCAATGTACATGATCTGGTGCGCGCCACTGGCTTTTACCGCGACACCCTTGGCTTGCAATTTTTATTCGCTACCGGAGCTATGGCCTTTTTCGATTGTGGCGGCGTGCGTCTGATGCTTACCCGCCCGGAAACCCCCGCACTCGATCATCCCAGTTCGATCCTATACTTTGCCGTCCCGGATATTAACCGCGCACACCGTCAGCTCCTCGATAAAAACGTCACGTTCGAAGACTCACCTCATTTGATAGCGAAGATGCCCGGCCACGATCTTTGGATGACTCATTTTCACGACAGCGAACAAAACCTTCTTTCCCTCATGAGTGAGGTTTCGCGCAAATCGTAGCACTAGCCAGTATCGTCCGTCGAAGAAACCGGCCTGGCCTGCATCACATGATTCCAGTATTCTTTTAATTAGGATGGAGGACTCTATGGACCAAGTACCCGGCATTACCGCAGGCTCCCGCCGCAACGAAGATATCGCGCTCGACCTCATGAAGTTCATCGCGATGACGACAGGATACGGCCGCACCACGTCTTCGGGGGTGGGCTTTCAGGGTACCGGCGCTGCCGCTAAGCCGGAAGAATACGCCGGTCATCTGCTTGAGCTTTACGGGAAATGCCTGGCCGCAATTCAATCCGGGAAATAATGCAGATCGCGCAGCGCCGAACTACGGTTTGATCTGGTCCGAAATCGCGTGATACCGAAAAATACTTCCCAAATCTTCCCGCCAATGCCTAAAGAGAAAAGGCCGCAACTGACGCTGCGGCCCTGACTCCTGAACTCTACTGATCGCATTCTTACCTGCGGCGTCCGCCCTTTTTCCCCACAGACTTCCTTTTCGTAGCTTTTTTCTTCGAGGACCGCTTCGATGACCCGCCACTCGATTTCTTCCCGGAACTCTTCTTTGTAGCTTTTTTCGCCGAAGACTTCTTAGCTGATTTCTTTGCGGATTTCTTCGCCGGCTTCTTGGCCTTCGACCGCGAAGACCCGCCTCCTCCGCCCGATTTCTTCCCCGACGACCTGCCGCCGCCGCTTGGTTTCTTCCCAGGCGAAGAAGGCCTCGACGAACCTCCATCTCCTGACCCTCCGCCCGACCTTGATGTGGTTGATCCCGATGAAGCAGGTTCTAACTCCGATCCGCTGCCAGACGATACCTCCGCTTCTTCCTCTTCCTCCTCTTCTTCGTAGTCCTCTTCTTCTATCGTATCGCCGTAGGAGCCGGGTTCACTGAATTCGTCGCCTTCGTCATCGCGCATATAGAATTTCTCTTCCAAAGTCATTTCTCCTCCTGATTTCCGGCTGCTCTGCGGCGCCGGGGCTGCGCAAACAATTACATTGCGCTACTGAAAATAAAAAGACAACCAAAAACTTGAACGGCGCGCGATTATAGCATGTTCATCAATCTGCATTCGAACCAGTTCCTTCATCGCGAACTGTCCGCACAAAACGTTTGTTCACCTTTGGAATCGTCCCGGAAGAAAAGAGTTGTTTAATACCAGATGGGCCGCGACAAAACTCAATCGTTGCGTCGGATCAGAAGAATCATTCCCGGTCGCAGCGTTGCCACATTTCGATTGCTCTCTTTAATAGCTTCCACGGTCGTGTTGTAGGAATTGGCGATGGAGTAAAGTGTTTCCCCCGGCTTCACTGCATGCCGCACTTGACGGACCTTCACTGCTCTTGATAATGTCTTACGATTCATAGACTTCGAACTCGTTTCCACCGGGCTCGGACTGACCGGCAAGTGTACATACAAAATCCGGCGGCCCTGAAGGCCGTTGCCCCTTAGCCGGTTCCAGCGCCGCACAATCGTCGGTGAAAGGCCAAAATTATCGGCCACCGACTGTACNNGTCGCCTCTCCGAACTCTGTAAACAGTGAGGTGTTTCGCGTATGCTTGCACACCCTCTCCAGCAGCATGCCGCCCCGGGGTAATCGGAATAATCAGTTTCGCTTCGGCTGTGACATTCTCGCCGCTGTCCAGATTATTCGCCTTCGCAATCGCACGGCCCGTGGTGTGATACATGCGCGCAATCGAGAGCAAGTCCTCTCCCGGCCCCACCGTGTGATAGCGCCACCATACCCGCATGTCTTTCGGAATGGCGCTTATCCCATCGAGATATTGGGATTCGGTGCCAACCGGCAGCTTGAGTGTAAATTCCTGATCCCTTGGCGTCACCAATCGAATCAGGCTGGGGTTTAAATCCTCAAGGACTGTCGCCGGAACGTCCACGCACTCCGCTACTAATCGCAGATCAACCGCATAGTTAACCTTGACCGTATCGTACGGGACGGGCTTGTCGGGAATCAGCCCCTCCAACCCGTACTGAGACGGGTTCTTAGCCATGATCGTTTCGGCAAGAATGATTGGTACGTAGTTCCGAGTCTCCTTCGGCAAGACATTTCTTTTGTATAGTTCCCAGAAATCCGCATAACCCGTCCTCTTCACCGCACTTTGCACGGTTCCAGGACCCGAATTGTAAGCGGCCATGGCTAGATACCAGTCGCCAAACTGGTTATAAAGGTCTTTCAGGTGGCGAGCAGCGGCTCGAGTGGCTTTTTCAGGATCCTGCCGGTCGTCCACCCACATGTTGCGCTCCAACCCATATCCCTTTCCGCGCGACGCCATGAACTGCCAGATGCCACGAGCCCCTACTCGCGAAAGTGCCAGGGGATGGAATCCCGATTCCGCCTGTGCCAGATAAATCAGATCCTGCGGTACCCCTTCGTCCTTCAATGTCTTGCGGATCATCTCCTGATACCGCCCACTGCGGACCAGAGCATGTTCGAGCGTTCCGCGACCCCGATTCGAAAAATAGTTGATATAGCCCGCCACTGGGTCAGTGAGCATTAACGGCAAATCTGAATGGGTGGCTTTAATTTCGGCTGCGGCCTGAGCCTTAATGTTGGGATCTACCGGAGGCGTTACTTCATTCGCCTCATCAATTGGCGCAGGCTCAGCCTTCTGTTCGGGAGCGGCTTCCGCCGGCTTCGCTGTCTGCAAGTTCAAATCGTTCAGCGCCTGGTGAATGCGAACAGACTCTTCCTGCAACCGTGGATCGGGTTGCACCTCGTCCTCTTGCTGGGCACTTTCCGCCAAAATTGTGAGTGCGCGATCAAAATTCGCCTTGGCGGCATCCGCATTCCCAGCCTTGACGTTTTCCTGCCCGGCCGCGTATTCCTTCTCCGACGCTGCAATCACATCTGCAAGAGGATCAGGTTTTGCAACCGGGGCGGGGGGCACAATCGCTGGCGCTGGTTTCGATTCTGGAGGGCTGGCTTTCGGTGCTGGGGGAACTTGGGCAGTGATCGGGTGTGGATTTCGTTCTACCGGTGGTTGAGCCGTCACCTGCCGATGGGAACACCCTGCGTTAGCAAGAACGAGTGCGCAAACCAAGCCGATGAAGACAAAAAGCTTTCGTATCTCCATGTTTTCTCGTACTTACCATACCACCGCAACGTTCGCTAGCAAATCCTACTCCCCGGACTTTTGACGGGTCAACGACCGATTCCGGTTAGCTTTGTTACTTTAGGGTGACACGTAAATAGTACTTGCTCCCGCCTTAACGTTAAAACCCGTAATTTCATCCGACCTCTGCGTCTTTGCGGCGAGCTGCGTCAAGCAAATCCTCAAATTTGCCTTTGTAATGATCGTTGATCACGTGCGGCATGATCTTTCCCAGGAGAATTAGGTCTTTGAAGTTTGCCGCTAACGCGTCGCGAAACACTTCCCATGGGACATTGGCGCGTTTTTCATTGGCGTAAAATGCCAGGGCGCCAATGTATCTGGAGCAATAGGGTTCGTCCACGAACTTGCGATGATGTTCCGCGAGCGCGTCCAGCTTGCGCACGATGGATTCTCCGTAGAGCATTCTTTCTTGCTCGTCGTTGCGAATTTGATCTGCGAAAGGACCTTGAAAAGTTAGTCGGGACCAAAGGTCTTGCCGCGACATTTCGCACTCAATTACCTTTCGGGAGGTTTGATTCTGCCGCTGAATCCGCAGCAATAGCACAAGGACGATAGCGACGGGGAAGGCGACGAATAGGATCAGAAAAATAAACTCAGGAATAAGCTTCACCGAAAGCGCCTTTGCCAGCATGGTTAAGAGAGGAGCCACAATGAGAGCAATGGCTTTAATTGCAAGCTTGGGTAAAAATATCGACGATTTCATCTATGAATCCTTTTCTTGCGCAAAAAGACGGCGCAGGATTTGTATTTAGACATCTGTCTATGAAGTGCTGATATTCAATGTGGAAGGTGCAATCCCCAGACCAAACGGTGGGATTGCGCGGAGAATCGCACGAAGTTGTCTTTTCGTTAAGATGATTTTGATGCGCTCGCGGTCGCGGTAAGCCTTATCGAGAGACTGCTCCGACAGTTACGTCGTGCCTTAATTTATGCCGCACGGTCCTTAAAGTGGCCTAATGAACGTGAGGAGCGCTAACAATAAGCACTGAAAAATCGGCTGGATATGCTCGTTCATGCGGCCTGAATTTCAGAACGGAACAGATCCGTTTTTAATTTATTTTGGGCCAAGAAGACCGCCCATTTGATTTCCAAACTATCCTAATTTGGGTAACTATATCCTTGACTAACCAAGGAGATTCTGCTATTGTTTGATTATGAACGGTAGAGCCAAGACACTTCAGCAGGTTATCAGGTACTTCAGCGATGAGCAGGTCTGCATTGATGTTGTGGCCAAGATGCGCTGGCCCGATGGCCCGACCTGCCCCGCTTGCGGTCACAAAGAGCATTATTACCTCAAAACTCAGCGCCGCTGGAAATGCAAAGAGTGCTATAAGCAGTTCTCTGTGAAGCTTGGAACGATTTTTGAGGATTCGCCGCTAGGTTTGGACAAATGGATTTGTGCGATGTGGTTGCTTGCTAATTGTAAAAACGGGATTAGCAGTTGCGAAGTTGCCCGCGATCTCGGCATTACTCAGAAGTCGGCGTGGTTCATGCTGCATCGGATTCGGAAGTCTATGCAAGACGGTTCGCTTGTGAAAGTTGGCGGCAACGGTAGCGAGGTTGAAGCGGACGAAACGTTCATCGGTGGCAAGGCGCGGAACATGCATATTGACAAGCGGGAGCGCCGAATCACTGGCACAGGAGGGAAAGACAAAACGGTGGTCATGGGAATTTTGGAACGTGGCGGAAAGGTTTGTGCTGCGGTGATTCCGAGCCGTCACAAGGGCGTTTTGCAAGCGAAAGTGAAAGAGCACGTTGCCGCCGGAACTGCGCTCTATACCGATGCACTCAAGTCCTACGACGGCCTGACGCAAGAGTACGCGCACAAGGTTGTGGATCACGCTGAGGCTTATGTTGACGGGCGGGTTCACACGAACGGGTTAGAAAATTTCTGGTCACTCCTGAAACGCGGGATCAGCGGCACTTATGTTTCCGTCGAGCCATTCCATTTGTTTCGCTACTTGGATGAGCAGACGTTCCGATTCAACAACCGCAAACAGCCGATGGACGATTCAGCCCGTTTCTACAGCTTGCTGTCGCAGGTTGCGGGGCGGAGACTCACGTATGCGGAGTTGACGGGCAAGGCAGATGCGACGCCAGCCTAACGTTTCGCGCCAGAATCGCGGAAAGCGGAAGCGCGTTTAGTCTTTCGCTTCTTCGCTCGTTTTTCCGCTTCGAGTCTTGCTTTTAGTTCGGAGTGGGAAACCTGGAGAACTTTCCCTAGAAGATTTGAGAACGCCTGATATTCAGCGGGTGTTCCGGGTTTTCGCTTCGTAGCCATACTATACTTCGCAGTGTAGCACCCACTCGACCACGGACCAAAAGGGGGAATGAGCATGGCGGCACTTGCAGAGATTCGACTGGAAGAGATCAATGCGAAAGAGGATTTATCTCTAAGGCTCGGAGATGCGCTTGATGTGAAAGCCAGTATCGGCTTAGCGATAATTCTCTTTCTCGCCACGCAATCGGCATATCTCTTGGATAAGGGACTTCCGCGCCTTCTAGTTGTCGTGCAGCTTGTTTCGATTGTTTGCGTTGTGCTGGCCGCGCTCTTCGCGCTCTTCGAGCTTTGGCCGCGCGTTTATGTTCTGCCAGAACCGGAGTCGCCCATTATCTCCCAGCGGATCGACCAACTGACGAGCCACTATAGCGCGTATCCCGATCTCGACACGAACGTGGCGAACGCACTGTTACACGATGAGATGCAGTGGGCCGCGAATCGCATTGCCGATAACCAGCAAAAGAATCGCCACAAATCAACGCTGCTTGAGTGGTCGTTTTGGTTCACCTTTATCGCGGTGGTGGTAAACCTTCTTACCGTCGTCCTCTCCGTCAAGACGATCTTCTAAACGGTTCGCCCGGTTGTCGGTCCGGTGGTGGTGGCGGCGGCGGATCGGGGTTGTTGTCTCGAAATGGTCGTGGTTCTGGCGGTTCGGCGCGCGGCGGTTGCGGTTGCTGCGGTTCGGTAGGTCTGGTCATTTCGCAGATTATAGCGGAGTTGGTTATCGAAGTATATAGTTGCCCT
>PNAR01000247.1:0-3311 GCA_003169715.1 Acidobacteriaceae bacterium
CAATGGGATCATCACCAATAATGTGCGGGACTTGCCAGCGGGACACGGGGTCTATGCGTTTCTGCTGAACCCGCAGGGCCGAATTCTGGGCGATCTTTATGCCTACAATCGCGGCGATTCGTTAGTCGTGGATACGGACCGTTCTCAGTTACAGAAACTGCTGGAAATTTTTGATAAATACATCATCATGGATGATGTTGAAGTCGCCGATGTGACCGGCAAACTCGGCGCGGTAGGAATCGCGGGTCCGAAGGCGAGCGAGGTTTTGCGGTCTGCTGGATTAGATTTTTCTCCGCTTCAGCCGCTCAGCTTTGTAGACCTCACCTGGCGTGACGTTTCTCTCACTGTGGTTCGAGGGGATAGCCCGCGCGTGGAATCCTATGAGGTCTGGCTGCCTCCGGAAAATCAATCGTTATTTCTGGATGCGATAAGGACGACGGAAGCAATACCCGTTGGTAAAACGGCGCTCAATCTGCTTCGCATTGCAGAAGGAGTTCCGCGATTCGGACAAGATATTCGGGAACGCGATTTACCTCAGGAAACTGGGCAACAGCGCGCGTTGCACTTTACCAAAGGATGTTACATCGGTCAGGAGATCGTAGAGCGCATCCGGTCACGAGGAAGTGTCCACCGAATGTTTACTGGATTTACGGTTGACGGCCCACTTCCCCTGCCCGGAATGAAGATCAACGTGGACGGCAAGGATGTCGGGGAGATTACAAGTTCCGCCTCATTGCCGCTCCGGACAGGTCAGCACAACGTAGCGTTGGGCTATATTCGCCGTGAAGTCGCAACATCCAGGAAGCCAATTCAGATTGATGGCATAATTCTTAACGTCACTCCTGTTCCATTCTCCAAAGTATTTGAACATTGAAGGAAAACTATGTCTGAAAAGAAGCAGGAAAGCTTCACCGTAACCGATCGAAGATTGTTCACCGCCGAGGGTGAAGTCCGCAAGGATATTTCCGAAGAACAAGTTTCGACCTCTACTGCTTCAGTTCCGGCTGCGAATGACAGCGCGAACCCGCATGCCGCGACTGTCTTAGAAAGTCGGGATGGTCCAATGCCTCCCGCACCCACCGCTGTTGAACAACAGGAGCAGGCGGACGCTTATCGAAAATCTTCAAAAGATTTGGACTCGCGCGTCGAACAGAGCGGTCATTCGGCAAAAGAACTGGAAATGACTTTTGAACGGTTTATGGCATCCCTCTACATGACCGCGATGCTGCAACTTGGCCTTATGCAGGAAGAGGGCGGTCAGCCGCGCCTTGATCTGATCGGCGCACGTCAGACCGTTGATACCTTGAACATGCTTTCAGAAAAAACCAAGGGGAATTTGACCGATAGGGAAACGAGTTTTTTGCAGAACTGTCTTTATGAATTGCGCATGGCGTATGTGGAAGTGACCAATGCGCTGGCACATCCACCGCAAGCGCCTGCATCCGCCGCGAAGCGATGAATGCTACCCTGACTGTGTTGGGAAGTGGAACTTCCGTTGGAGTCCCAACCATCGGTTGTGATTGTGCCGTATGCAATTCGACCGATCCGCACGATCGCCGCACCCGCCCATCCATATTGATCGAATATTCCGGCAGGGCAATATTGATAGACACCACTCCCGATTTCCGCGAGCAGGCTATTCGCGAACGGATCCGGCATCTGGACGCCGTTCTTTACACCCATACCCACGCCGATCATCTTCTGGGAATTGACGATCTCCGGCCTTTAAGCTACCAGCACCGGCCCGGCAAGCTGCCGCTCTATGCGCGACCGGACGCAGCCGCGTTCATCCGCAATATGTTTGGATACATCTTCGCACCGGCTTACAAGTTTGGCGGGCTTCCACAGCTTGAGCTTATTGAAATTTCGGGGCCGGTCGAGCTTTTTGGAGCAAAGTTTGAACCCGTAACAGTCATTCACGGGGAAACAGAAATTTTAGGATTTCGATTCGGGTCGGCCGCTTATCTCACCGATCACAGCCAAATTCCAGAAAGTTCAATGGCGCGGCTGAAAGACCTCGATATTCTTTTTCTCGACGCATTGCGGCATCAGCCCCACCCCACACACTCAACGGTAGAAAATTCCACGCGAATCGTGGAAGTTCTCCAGCCACGGCGGGCTTTCTTTACTCACATTTGTCATGACCTGCCGCATCAAGCTACGAACGCTGCGTTACCGAACGATGTCGGGTTGTCGTATGACGGCATGAAACTGGACTTTGAAATCTAAGACAGGTTTAACGCTTTACGCACTCACATGGAAGTCTTTCTAAATCTCGACGACCTGCCTTCGGATTTCGGCCCCACGCTTGTCAGCATTGGCAACTTCGACGGAGTACACCTGGCGCACGCGCGGGTATTGAAAGAAATCGCCCGGCGTGGGATTGCGCAAGGAAAACGCTCGTTGGCCGTAACTTTCGAGCCGCATCCCATGCGGATTCTCCGTCCTGAAAGCAGACTCAAGCTGATCACGCCTGCCGCCGAGAAGCTTACCCTCCTCGAGGCTACTGGAGTTGACGCAACACTTGTTCTTCCATTCAACAATGACCTTGCCGAGATGACTCCTGAACGTTTCGTGCGGGACATTCTCAAAGACCGGTTAGACGTCCACGAAGTGCATGAAGGGTTTAACTTTCGCTTCGGATGCAAGGCTTCAGGGGACGTGAGTCTGCTGAAACAGTTTGGCGCAAGTATGGGATTTGAGGTGGTGCTCTATCCCGAAATGTGCGTCAGTAAAGAACCTGTTTCCAGCACTCACATTCGAACTTTGTTGGAAGCGGGCGAAGTTAGCCGGACGCGACATCTTTTAGGACGGCTCTTCAGCATCCAATCTATGCCTGCACAGGGCCGCGGATACGGCTCCAAATACACAGTTCCGACCATTAACCTCGGGCCGTATGACGAACTTGTTCCCAAGGATGGCGTTTACATTACTCGCACCCAGATAACTAGCACTCAGGCGGGAGAAGAGTGTTTTGACTCGGTTACAAACATCGGGAATCGTCCAACTTTCGGAGCGATCTCATTCGCGATTGAATCTCACCTGCTGGATTTTCATCCGCTCGAAATAACGGAGGAAACCGAGGTCAGGATTTATTTCTTCAAACGCCTGCGCGACGAAAAGAGGTTTCCGTCGGTAGACATTCTGCGGGAGCAAATCGGGCGGGACGTAAGAAAAGCGCGTCGCTACTTTCAGTTGTTGAGTTCGCAATCCGCAGGGGCATAGCGGAGTACGTCATTAGTCGGGAAGGTAGCCCCGATGATTGGCTACTTCAACCTAGCAGAGGAGCGAGCACTCTCCTAGTTACCCGC
>PNAR01000247.1:3327-4704 GCA_003169715.1 Acidobacteriaceae bacterium
AATCGCCGCCAGCACCATGATCATTCCCACGCTTTGTACTGGTCGCACTGTTTCGCCCAAGACCACGGCTGCGATCAAAATGGAGAAGATGGGTTCCAGGCAGCTCGCTACGATGGCGCGAGTAGGTTCAAGATGGCGCAGTCCGGCAAAATAGAATGAGAATGGAATCAACATCGAGGTGAGCGAAAACACGGCCAGGAAAAGCCATTGCCTTGCAGAGAAATGTGCGGCAACGATTTTCCAGGGGGGATTGAGGATCAACCAAAAAACGGACGCCGCCAGCATCATATACAGCATGACCGTCCAGTGATCATGGCGTGCCAACATGCTGTGTCCACCGATGTTATAGAACGCATATGCAAACGCCGCGAGCAGCGCCGCCACAATACCAATGGAATGGAGATGCGCTTGGCCCTTATTAAACATGCCGATCGCGATGGCAATACCTATGACTGCCAGCGCAACGGAGGCGAGTTTTTGAATCGTCGGCTTCTGGAAACCTCGCACAACCATGTACAGCAGGACCCAGACCGGCGCCGTGTATTGCACGGTAATTGCGGTCGCCACATTCGTTTTTTGAATGGCCAAATAGTAGAAGTAATTCGCTGCTGCCAGTCCGAATACCCCGAGCAGCGCCATCCGGCTAACATCCGAGCGGGAAAGTTTCGAAAGTCCCCGCCTGCCTGGCAAGAGCAAAATCGGCAGAAGGAAAAGTAAAGATAAAGTTGTGCGGCTCTGAGAAAGAATCAGCGGATCAATAGAACCGACTGCATGGCCACGGAAAAGTAAGCGGCCAGTAAATACCGCTCTTCCCATGACTGCCGATACTCCCCAGAACAATGTCGCGGTCGCAATATATAAATATCCGCGCAAGGGGTGCGTTGTTTCCCGCAATCGGGCAGGTGGAGGCTGGGCCAATGTCATTTCTGAAACATCCTCGTACAGGGAATTGCGTGAATGCTCTGGGCACTTCCAATTAATGAATTAGAGGAAGTCTGCAAGCTAGCGGCGATTATCAGTCCTGGGTTCAGGATGGATTAAAACCCGAAATAGTTCCGGTGCTTCCTGTTTGAATCGGATTTCCAACTCAGTAGAAATATCATGCACCCGCGAAAGTGGTAAATCGTCCGACAACGTGCAGTGACAGGAAACATAAAGTCTGCCGCGGACGCGCTTGATGGCAATATCGTGCATGTCGAGAATCTCTGGGAATTCGGACGCAACCTTCTTCAGCCGCCTTTCCAGCTTTGCATCCCGCTGGATTCTGTCTCCCTTCTCAATGGTTGCGGGCTCACTTTCAATGTGAGTGAGGATTGACGAAATTTCCGGCACCTCACGCTGAATCTCCGATTCCAGCAAAGTTACGTGATCGTGGCC
>PNAR01000270.1 GCA_003169715.1 Acidobacteriaceae bacterium
CACTTCCCTGCCCGGGCGGACAATGGATTCTGCCAACGTTGCGAGAGGCTCGTCTGTCAAATTGAGCATGTCCACAAAACTTGGCGCCTGAGTGTTCACGTAAAAGACTCCGGTGAGCACTTCACCACCCCGGTGCGAATCGTTCAGCCGGTTCATTGCTTTCACCCGGTCAGTGGGGTCATAGTCTTGCTCCAGCTTGCGCAGACGCAACCGCGAGCCATCGTGCATGGTGACTTCCACGGTAGTTCCGGCGTCGTACTCGACGGCTATATCCTCGAACGCCGGAACAAAACTGATCTCCTGCAAAGCCTCTTCGTGCTCCTGCATGTATTTGTAGGATTTCGTCGAGCCTTCGTGATCGTTGAANNGATTGCAGCCTTCAGCATGGTGTTTAGTTGCCGCTTATCGCCGGAAAACGATCGTCCGACGAACGTCGCGCCCAGCATGATCGCCATGGCACACGTGTCCAGCGCGGGCAGATCGTTGATCACTCCAGTCTTTAATTTTGATCCGACATCCGCGGTTGCAGAAAATTGTCCTTTGGTCAGGCCATACACGCCGTTATCTTCGATGATGTAAATCATCGGCACATTTCGCCGCATGAGATGGACGAACTGCCCGATGCCGATTGAGGCAGTATCACCATCGCCACTCACTCCCAAACTCAGCAAGCTCGTGTTCGCAAGTAACGCGCCAGTGGCCACCGATGGCATCCGTCCATGCACAGTATTGAAACTGTGAGAACGACTCATGAAGTAGGCGGGGCTTTTCGAAGAGCATCCAATGCCGCTCATTTTCGCGACGCGCTCCGGCTTGATGCCCATCTCATACATCGCTTCGAGAATTCGCTCAGAGATCGCGTTGTGGCCGCAACCGGCACAGAGCGTGGTCTTGCCGCCTTTATAGTCGAGCACCGACAGGCCGATATGATTGGTCTTCGGAACGGGTGTGATGGGAGGTGAGGTCGCCATTTACTTGGCCTCCATGGTGATGATCTCGTCGGTTACAGAGCGCGCATCGAGCGGCAAGCCGTGAATGTGAGCGACACTTCTCAGGCGCGTGATCAATTCAGGGTCAAGGTCGAGCTTCAGCAGACTCAGCATTTGTGCATCGCGATTTTGCTCGACCACATAAACTCGTTTGTGCCGCTGGATAAAATCGTGCACCTCGGTGGTAAAGGGATACGCACGCAGCCGCAAGTAATCAGATTCAGTCTTATATTCTTTTCGCAACTGATCGCGGGATTCGATCAGCGCCCAGTGCGACGTGCCGTAACCGAGAATTCCGATTTCCGAGCCATTCATCACTACTTCCGGGCGCGGCACAAATGACCGGGCTGTCTCGAATTTTCGATTAAGCCGCGCCATATTATTTTCAAAATCATCGGGACGCTCGCTGTATTGCGATCGTTCGTTATGGCCGCTTCCGCGAGTGAAGTACGCCGCACCGGGATGATCGGTACCTGGCAAAGTCCGGTACGGAATACCATCCCCATCCACGTCTTTGTAGCGGGCGAACCCACCCAGGCGGTCGAGGTCCTCTTTGTCGAGAACCTTTCCCCGCCGAATCGGCTTTTCGGGATATTTGAATGGATCGGCCATCCAATTATTCATCGCGAGATCGAGATCGGACAAAACAAAAACTACGGTCTGAAACTGTTCTGCCAATTCGAAAGCATCCTGCGCCATGGTGAAACACTCTTCCGCCGACGAAGGAAGTAGCAGAATATGTTTGGTGTCCCCATGCGATAAAAATGCCGTGGAAAGAATGTCGCCTTGTGCCGTCCGAGTTGGCAAGCCGGTTGAGGGACCTACTCTTTGTATGTCCCAAACCACTCCGGGAACCTCGGTGTAATAGGCAAGTCCGGCGAATTCCGCCATCAGCGAAATGCCTGGCCCCGAAGTTGCCGTCATGGCACGCGCGCCCGCCCATCCCGCGCCCACTACCATGCCAATGGCAGCTAGCTCGTCTTCAGCCTGCACGATTGCGAATGTCGCTTTGCCATCCGGCCCAATTCTGAAACGCTTCATGTACTCAATAAGATTTTCGGGCAGGGACGAAGATGGCGTGATGGGATACCAGCTTATGACGGTGACGCCGGCGAACATGCATCCGAGGGCGGCGGCGGCATTGCCGTCAATAATGATCTTCCCTTTGTTTTTATCCATCCGCTGGATGAAATAAGGGTCGGCTTTGACCAGACTCGACGCCGCATAGTCGAATCCTGCCTGTACCGCTCCCAGATTGAGGTTCGCCGCTTTCACTTTTTTCGCAAACTGCTTGCGGATCGCCTTCTCAATCTCCGCCATATCAATCTCAAGCAGTTTCGCGAGAACGCCAACGTAGATCATGTTCTTGACCAGCTTGCGGAGCTTGGCCTCCGGGCAAATTGGACCGACAAGCTTGTCAAAGGGGACCGCGTAAAATGTCAGATCATTGCGAAGGTCTTTGAGGTTCAAAGGCTCGTCATACAAAACCGCAGCGCCAGGGGCAAGCGATAAAACATCTTCTTTCGCGGTTTCCGCGTTCATCGCCACTACAAAATCAATTTCTTTTTTGCGCGCAATGTATCCATCTTTGTTGGCGCGGATGGTGTACCAGGTCGGTAGACCGGCGATATTAGAGGGAAAAAGATTCTTGCCAGAAACCGGCACTCCCATTTGGAAAATGCTGCGCAGCAGCACCGTATTCGAACTTTGCGAGCCGCTCCCATTCACGGTCGCGACTTGAATGCTCATGTCGTTGACTACCGGCTTCAGATTCACATGCGCCGAGGCATGGTGAACCCCTGCATCAGTTGTGGCCATTCCTACCCTTTCGCGATTGTTGAGCGGGACGGTCCAGGGGCCGCCCAGCATCATCAGGAGTATGAGTCGAACCCTAGATTATACGGCAGAGTGCGCGTTCGACCGTAGCGGAAGAGATACCTTTAATGGGCGCATCAGAGTGACGGACACAGGTGCTGATCTCTGGGACGCTTCGGCTATTCATTTGGCGCTTCACGCGGAGGGATTCGTGATTCTGAGTGTGAAATTTATACCAGCAAGAGACGGCTTTTCGCTAAATGCATGTCGAGCTGCGCTCGACCGAACAGCCGAGGGCGGCTGTTCCTACGTGAGCAAAACGGCTACGCTTCCACGAAGTATTGCGCCATGTTGCGGAACTTATCGTAACGGGAAGCTACCAATTGCGGGATGGGAATTTTCTTCAACTCGGCTAGATGTTTTTCCAACGCCGCGCTCAACAGCGCCGCCGCCTCATCATGATCCGCGTGGGCTCCGCCCACCGGCTCGGGAACGGTATCGTCAATGCAACCTAGTTCTCTCAAGTCCGTCGCGGTGGTGCGCATGGCCTCGGCGGCCAGCTCTTTTTTGGAAGAATCATTCCAGCGGATCGCAGCGCAGCCTTCGGGAGAAATCACCGAGTACACGGCATTCTCCATCATTAGAACGCGATCAGCCACAGCGATCGCCAATGCCCCTCCGCTGCCGCCTTCGCCGGTAATAGTGGTGATGATTGGAACTTGTAGCCGCGCCATCTCGCGCAAATTGCGAGCGATGGCCTCGGCCTGTCCGCGCTCTTCCGCACCCAGCCCTGGATAAGCGCCAGGTGTGTCCACCAGCGTAATCACGGGTCGTCCAAACTTCTCCGCCATTTTCATCACCCGCAACGCCTTGCGGTAGCCCTCGGGATTTGGCATTCCGAAATTGCGATAAACCTTCTGCTTCGTATCTCGGGCTTTCTGATGACCGATCACCATCACATCCGCGCCGCTAAAACGCGCCATACCGCAGACGATCGCCGGGTCGTCTCCAAATCCCCGGTCACCATGGATTTCGCTCCAATCGGTAAAAATGCGTTCGATGTAATCCAGAGTGTAAGGACGTTGGGGATGTCTGGCCAATTCTGTTTTTTCCCAGGCAATCGTGTGCGGTGTACCCTGATCCCGCAAGGCCTGTATGCGAGCATTCAACTCCTGAATCTGCTGACGTGTATCTTCGTCCTGACCTTCCGCCGATTCCAGTTTATTGATTTGACGCTGGATCTTGTCTAACTCCCGATTCTTTTTCTGGCTGGAGTCCTTATTGCCGCCGTTCCCATTTACCGCATTCCATCGCGCCTCCACCATGGACAGCAAGAAATTTGCTCCGTCAACGGAACGCGTCGCATTGTCCACAATTGGGTTCTCCGGCAGAAGCTTGTCCGGAACCCGCTCGGTCGCATCTGGCTGCGCCGGGTCTGGAACCTTCGCGCCTCTGTGAATGAATGTCGTCACGCCACAATCTCAGTCAATGATTCTGACCGCTCCGCGGCCGCACAATTCCTCGACTCTCGCAATAAAATTGCGGTCCGGTTGCACATTATAGCCTCCCGC
>PNAR01000379.1 GCA_003169715.1 Acidobacteriaceae bacterium
CCAATCACCATGGTGACGGCCATAGTCTCGCCCAAGGCTCTTCCAAGGCCAAGAATGATTCCGCCGAGAATCCCGGCGCGCGCGTTTCGTAAGACTCCGGTACGAATCATCTCCCACCGCGTCGCTCCCAAGGCGAGGACCGCTTCCCGTTGCTGGCGGGGCACCGCGGTCATAACTTCGCGCGTGATCGAAGAAACGATCGGCACAACCATAATGGCTAGAATAATTCCCGCAGCCAGCATTCCAATGCCGTAGGGAGGCCCATCGAAGAGTCCTGTCCAACCGAAATAAGCGGCCAACCAAGGCTGCAAATATATCCGCAATAATGGGACCAGCACGAAGATCGCCCACAGGCCNNCCATAGATCACGCTGGGAATCGCAGCCAGGAGTTCCGTCGTAAAAGCCAAAGGTCCCTTCAACCACCTCGGAGACATTTCTGTAATAAACACCGCGACGCCAATCGCGAGAGGCACGGCGATCACGAGGGCCAGAATTGAAGAAACGATGGTCCCATAAACAAATGGCAGCGCTCCAAACTGATTGTTGACGGGGTCCCATTCGCTCCGGAAGAAAAACTTCAATCCGAATGCATGCCATGAAAGGCTGGACTTGGTCATCAGTTCGTAGACTATGAGTCCGACCAGCACCAAAATAACAAGTCCGCAAGAAAGCATCGCGACATAGAAGAATCGGTCGGCAATTTCGCTGGTACCGGTATTGGCCAGGGGTGCGATTTGACCGTTCGGATCCTGCGCAACTTCCAGCTTTGCAATCGGTTGCGGACTTTCCAATCGGGACGCTCCTAACGCGGAATTGGTCATTCCCGAAGAACGCTACCAGAACCGTGTTACAACCATGTTAAAATAGCAGTTCTTCAGGGCGGTATTGTAGTGGAACGGCCCTAGCCCAAACAGATATCTTCATCTAAGCGCTACAGACGTTTATGCCCGTAGATCAGCAACATTGCCGCGCCGTTTTCCAGAAGCTCAGCGCTCGACTAAGCAAAGTCAGCGAGCATTCCGGGCCCGACGCCATTCACAAGTTTCGCACCAGCACTCGCCGCGTCGAGGCCGCAGTTCTNNGGTTCAAGAATTGGGGCAAGACCCGGATCGGAATGCGAGAAAATTACTCAAAATGTTGCGCCGTCTGCGGAAGAAGGCGGGCAGAGTTCGGGACTTGGATGCTCAGATCGGCTTGCTGCGGAATCTCAAGATTGCTCACCAGAGTGGACAGAAATCTCAACTCCTGCGAACTCTGAGTGCGGAGCGCCTCAAGAAGGAAAAGAAGTTCGCCGAAGCACTCGGCAAAGATGTCGTGCGGGAATTACGCAAGCGTTTGCTGCGAGCTGGTAGCGACCTTGAAATTCCGGAAGGCGTGGAGCCGCTGGACTTGGCTTTGCGGACGCTTTCCGAAGTGACACGAGATCATTCCCCTCTCACCCAGGCGACAATCCATCAGTACCGAATTGCCGGCAAGCGTGCGCGCTACCTGATTGAGATTGCCGGCAAGGACCCAGAAGCCGAAGCGTTCAACCAGAGCCTGAAGGGAATGCAGGATGTAGTTGGCGACTGGCATGACTGGCTAACCCTTACCGAACGCGCAGAGGAACTTTTTGGAGGAGTGAAAGATTCGGCTTTGATCGCTGCCATGAGGAACCTCACCCGGGCCAAATTTCGCGAAAGCGTGGACGCCGTCATACGAACAAGATCAATGGTTTCCGAGAAGAGGGTCGGCTTGCCTGTTGGGGCCAAAATTACTCGCAAGCAGCCGCTAGCCGTGTCACACACGACATCCAGGGCGGCGTAAATCTACTCGTCCTGATGTGTTCTCCCTGATGTACTCTCCTGATGTACTCTCAATGATCTCCGTGGGTGGTATTCGAAGCGCCTGAACTTTTATTGAATGGCTGTGGGGCCAAAAGGAAAACGCCCTGCTGGAGGGAGGGCGTTTGTTACTCTTGATCTGTGTAAATGACATTACCCAAATGAAAAGAGTTCGGCAATAAGGTTCATACGGTAGGCACGCTAAGGTGCAAATTATATTGCCAGGACTGGGGTTGGCGTATTCATACATTCCCGGATTTCCTGGATCGCAGAAGTAATAATCGGGGTCCGATACTCCGGATGATGAAACTCCAAGTGCATGCCTCGCCCCACGAATCGGAGCTTTAACATCGAACCTCCCCAGGTAGATCCCGCGATTGCTACGGGCACCGGGTCGGGACAATAACGAGGATGTCCCGAAATCAAGGCGTTGCTCTCTCCCAAAAATACCAAGGTATAGCTGTGATGGTGAGTATCAATCTGGAGCACGGTTGCTGGTGGCAAATCTTTCAGGAACACCCCGCCTTCGATCTCTGACTGCAAGATGTTGCGATTCACTTCATCGCCAAAGTTTGAGTGCGGTGTGAACATTGCCGGTTGCGGGTCCGCTATCTGAAACATACTTTCGGCTTTATCATACCCGAAGCTGACTGAAATTGTGTTCACTCCAACCAATCCCAAGTAATGACCCAAATGGTCCCGAAAAATAAGAAGCGCCCCAGACTCTAATGAGTCGCGGGACGCCCGAACAGCCCTCCCCCAGAACTGCTCATGGACACGATACATTTCAGCCGTGGTGATGTATACGCCACTATAGTGCCAGTCCATGGCCCGAAGCGACTTCGGTGGGAATGCGCCAGGTGGTCAAGGTGCACCTCAATGGTTAGGGAAACTGACATTTGAAGCGGACGAAATCATGCTTCATTGCCGTCTGGTCTGTTGATGGTACCGCAAAAGCTTATTGATACTGTGCATTCCTTTGCACACCGGTTGTCTGTGGTTATGCCGGGAACGCCAGGTAACCCGTTTCCTTTGATAGTGTGCAGTTCCGGAAGGGATTGGCCGCCAGAGTGCACAAGCCAATGCGAGTTGTGTTCTGTGACTTCGGGGATGGCCTTGAAGGAATGAGACCACCCAATTAAAGATTTTCCAATACAGGGGGATTTATGAGACGAGTGGTTTTGATGGCTTTATTGGCTTTGGCACTGCCTATGGCGGCCTTTGCCGACAGCATTTCTTTCACCGACAGCGGTACCCTCGGCACTGGGGGAAATGTCACCGCGGTGGGATCCATATCGGGAGGCAACAGCTACACAATAAGCGTTCCTCTCACCCAGTTTACGGATAATGGCGTGACTACAGCAACGGCAGGTTCGGTAACGCTGAGCACTGGAAACCTGACTGCGCTGGGCGGCGGTCAGTTCTCTTTCACCGGCACAGTAACTGTCGAGGACGGCTCGAATTCGGTGCTCTTCACTTCGAGCGTAACTGACGGCACCGTCAGTCGTCAGTCGAATGGCAGCATCAGCATTAACGGCTTACTGGTGGACGGCGGAGTCAATAACATCCTGGCCAAGGCAGGAAAGAATGGAAGCCGTTCAGTTGTAGGAAGTGGAGTTGCGGACCCCGGCGCGAGCACCAGCGTGGTCCCTGAGCCTGGCACCCTCGGCCTGTTGGGAACCGGCCTGGTGGGCATTGCAGGCTTAATTCGCCGGAAGACACGAGTCGGATAATATTTTCCGCTAACTGCTCAGCTACGTTTTAGCAGCACACAGCAAACCACTCCAACTCAAGCCCCCGCTCATAGCGGGGGCTCATTTTTTAATTTCTTGCGCCAGATTCGAAGCGTCGAGCCGTCCCGTCCCCCCTCTCAAGCATTACTCCGGTAATCTCGCGATGACCCAATCCGGTTGACCCGTTCCGTCCTCCTCTTTACATTCACCTCAGGGGGCGCCATGAAGGATATTCACGAGGTCTTGCGCAACAAGCAAGCCAAGTACGCACAGTTGGGAAAGCAAATCGAGATGTTGCAGCAAGCTGCGGAGAAGCTGCGAGAAATAGCACCGCTTCTGGCTGAAAGCGATGAGGACGACAGCAGCGTCCTTTCCGAAGTGGACGAACCTAACAGCATGGCTGCATCGGCGGGAGTTGGGGCTGGATCGAATCTGGGTACCCCAGCGAAGTCTCGCGGAGTCGCTCCGCGCTGGCCGTAGGCTGCTGATAACGCACCCAAGTGGTCTGAATTTATGGTTCTCCGGGCTCTCCTTGTTTCCGCAGACGATGGCGCAATCGCCATTCTGAATTCAGTTCTTTCCGAGTTCGCAGTGACAGTCCAGCACTGCGTCCATTCTTCGGAAATATTTTGCCTGCCGGAATATAAGCTGGATGTGCTAGTGATTGACTTTGACGACCCGGATCAAGCGATTTCGATTGTTCAAAGCATCCAAAGCTCGCCGTTCCCTCCGCTGATTGTTGCGATTCTGAAAGATCAGCGTTCGGTGCGGGGCGCTTTTGCCGCGGGCGCAAACTTCGCCTTGTACAAACCCGTTTCAGAGGACAAGGCCCGCGCGACTCTACAAGCGGCCATAGCGTTAATCAAACGCGAGAGACGCCGTTGCTTCCGTGTTCCCGTCCAGGTTCCCGTGCAGCTTCAACTCGAAAATGCTAAGGAAACAGAGGGCATTATATTGGACATCAGCGAGGATGGCATTGACATCCTCACCGCCGAACCGATTTGTCCGTCTTCGAAAGTTCGCGCACGGTTTACCCTGCCCAATTGCGCCGATGGCGTCGAAATCTGTGGTGAAGTTGCGTGGGCAAACCCGAACGGCCAATCGGGAATGCGCTTCGTCGAAGTTTCGGAAAGTCTGCGGGATACATTTAGAGAATTCATCACCAGCCATGCTCCTGAGCTGCCCGCCGAGGATCCATGGCAGGATTCAGGATGTAAATTAACCGATCTCAGCCTGGGTGCCTGTTACGTGGAGACCGCATCTCCGTTTCCAGAACGCTCGGTTATTGACCTCTGCCTCAACGTAAACGAGACCGAAGTGAGCGCCGAAGGTACGGTACAGGTCATGCATCCGGAAGTTGGAATGGGAATTGAGTTTGCGTCGGGAACACCCGCACAACGTGAAGAAGTTCAAAACCTGCTCAATCTGTTGACTTCTTGTCCTGGCACACTCCCGAAATTGAGAATCGCACCTCGCGCTCTTTCTGCATTCGAGAAATTTAAGAATGAAGGAGCCAGCGGATTCGACGATCCCTTGCTTGAACTTCTGCGGAACCACGAATCCTTAAGCCAGGAGCAGTTCTTGCATGAACTCCAACAACAGCGGACTCCGCAGGAAGCAGTTACGACTCAAAAACTGAGTCAAACAACGTCCTCACTTGCCGACATCGTAAGTTTCTCTTAACTCCTGCAATTGAGATTTTCGCCGATCGAATCGTTGGCAGCGGGAATCATAAACCTTGAGACGAAGTTGTACCGCGCTTAAAGAAGGCCCGAACAGACCCTGTATTCAGCCAATACAAAAAAAACACCCCGAGAAGGGCCCAGGCTAGGAGAATGACTTGTCCCATGGCATCCACGTGCCTGAACTCGACGAGGCTCCATACCGACAGAACCGAGATCAGCAGAATTGCAATTCTGGCCCAATTTCTGCCTTGGGCGTAATAAAAGATGCAAACGAAAACAATGATATTAACCACCGAGACAAATGTCGTGGTGACGACATGTAAATGAGCAGGCGGATGAGTTAGTTGAGCGTGGTGCGGTGCGTAGAACAGCCGTAGGCAACCGACGATCTTCAGAGCAACCATTATCCAAGCCGTTAAGAGCAGGCCCCTGGGACGATCCATGCAGGCATTGTAACCGAGGGAGCTTCATTCGAAAGTTACTCCGAGCGAAGCGCCGCGCAATCAATGTTTTCCTTCGTGAACCTTCGTGTCTCTGTGGTTAATGCCTTTTCTCTCACTGTACCTTCTGCAATCTCGATATCAACTTCTGCGCAAAATTCTCTTCCGACTCCGACCACAGCAACCGTGCGCTCGTTCCTGAAGCTCTTTCAACTCTGTTGGTGAACTCCACCAGCTTCTGCACATTCGCTCTGACTGATGTCTCGGCCTTAGCCGTCAACTCAACCTGTTCCTGCAAAAACGGAGAATCCATTCCAAAATCGATTTGGACTTGCCCCTCTTGCTGACTCTCCTGCTCATCAAATTCAGTGCCGCGCACGGGGAAAGGCCAGGCTCTTCATTTGCTCCTAATGACTGAGCGCACCCGCTCAAAATACCTTGATGCGCGCTTTGTGCCCCGAAGCGGCACTCAGCCTGCCATCACGCGTAAGTAAAATTGCGCCCAATTCTTCAGCCAGGGCTACATAAGCGGCGTCGTAGGCGGTGAGGTTCTGGCGCAGTTGCCAGATTCTGGGAAGCAGCACATCGTGCGGATAGCGAGTCACCCGCAGATCGAGCAGATCATCAACTGCTTCTCGCGCCCGTTGGGGCGGGATCGTTCCTTCCCGCACCAGCCGCCGCAGCACCTGCGCCACCTCCAAATCCAGCAGGTGAGGGGCATGCAGGGATTCGTCGCCTTGGTAAATGCGATCCTCGATCTGCATTCCCGCCCGCGTTTGCAGCAGCCATTCCACTGCCGCCGACGCGTCAAGAACAATCACCGCGCCTCGCGCTCCTCGCGGACTAATCGGGCGACATCAACTCGAGACACCAGCCGCTTACGCGTATGCAGGCGCTCCCGAATCTCCGCCGGTGTCGGCCGTTCAGCCAGCTGTCTGATTTCTCTAAGGAGATAGTCCGAGAGCGACGTTCCCGCGGTCGCCGCGCGCGCCTTCAGAATTCGATGCAGCGGGTCAGGAACATGGCGGAGCTGAATCATCTTTGACATGTGAAGAGCATACTTTCATGTGCACAACATGTCAACGGAAGTGATTTTTTGGGGCTGTCTTAGCGGCGATATTATTGCACCTTCTGCAACCTCGCCACCAACTTCTGAGCAAAGTTTTCTTCCGACTCTGACCACAGCAACCGTGCGCTCGTTCCCGAAGCCTTCTCGACTTTGTTCGTGAATTCCACCAGCTTCTGCACATTCGCCCTGACTGACGTTTCAGCTTTGGCGGTGAGCTCAACCTGTTCCTGCAAGAACGGAGAATCCATCCCAAAATCAATTTGGACTTGTCCCTCCTGCTGACTCTCCTGCTCATCAAATTCCACGCCGCGCATGACAAATCTCACTAGCGACGGCTTGGGAATCCACTGCGCCCCATTGTCCGAGAGCAACCAAAGATCCCAGTACGCCTCGAATTCATACGCATAGTCTTCATGCAGCAAATCGGAAGCGGTCAACACCGCCTCCTCAGGCGTCACGCCGGGATGAAAGCGGCGTTCGAGAATAGTAGGTTCGTTCCACGAAACCGGATGCACCGCCAAATAACTAACTCCCGTCCGCTCCGCCGAAAAAGGAAATTGCCGTAGCACCGACAATGCATGCGGCAACATTTCGTCGGCATCAGAATTCGAAAACCACAAACTAAGATAAAGAGAATCAGGCATAGAAGTTGGCAGGGAAACGCCAACACCAATTAGATGCGATCAAATCTGATCGGTCGCAACCTGCGACGCTCCAGCACGACTGGGATAATGGGTCAGTTCGAAAAGACGAGGCGTCATCCCGAGCCTGCGAGGGATCTCGCGTGTAGTGATAATTCGCTGAACATGGGCCAGTTGCCAACCCGCGCAAGATCCTTCGGGACTCAAAGTCCCCCAGATGTAATGAAAACAAAAGCGTGCCTCCAAGGGTAGAGTACGTGCTCGAAGCACAAGCCCTGAAGGAGGCACGAGATGATCCACGTTGGAGTAGATCTTCACCAGAGATTTTGTTACATGACGGC
>PNAR01000295.1 GCA_003169715.1 Acidobacteriaceae bacterium
TCGTCGCGCTCGGCGTGGGAACGACGCTGTACATATTGTGGGCGTTGACAGCGTATCCGTTACAGCTATTCGTCCGAGGGAATAGCATCGTATACATCAATCAGGCGACTAACAATGCGGCGGTTGCCGTAATTTATGTGATTGCAACCTGCGGCTCGCTATTCTTCTCAAAGATCAAAATGATGGTAGTCTTCGGGGCGGCAAACCTGGCGATTCTCCTGGTCGTGATGGCATTCAAGCGCTATGCCTTCACGTCGCTCTGGTGCGCCTACGCAGCAATCGCAAGCGTGATCATCCTCGCTTACTTCTGGAAGAGCAAAGAGGAACGGCCGTTCCGGTACGCGTAGGGGGATCGGCGGAGCTCTACGCAGGATGCTAAAAGTGTACGAGCGTCAACAGGCCAGAAAAGAACTTTCACGATTGATGAATGCGCTCGAGTTCTACCTGACGCGCAACTGGATCAAAAATGACCTGGAAATGCTCGAAGAAGCCTTCCATTCCCAACAATCCAGGGACCGGCAGCTCATAAGAAAATGCCGCACGAGTCGCTACAACTCCACCCGGCAAATATAACGAGATGTCATGCATATAAATTCTATTGACGCCATTGATGCCAAGGGTTTCCTCGGCTTCTCCGCTTTCAATGTCGAATCCCATTGCTCTACCGATCGCAGCCTGAAACTGGCAGCGCGTGGCGCCCGAGTCAATGATTGCTTCAAAGCGCTTGGATCTCGGAGAATTGGCCAAGGGCAGCGCGATACTTACCGGAAGGACGGCTACGTAGTAAAAGCCGTTACCGTGAGAAGCTGGATACTTCTTATATGGCAGCCTCAGGCTCACACAGAAATTGGCATCCACACTTTGGGAGTCTTTAACAGAAGAGGATCTGCAAACCCGGCACTCTCGCTATTCTTAACGACTTCCTCATACGTCGCGCCAACAGCCACAATTCTGCTCTCATCCTCAGACAAAGCAATCCATGAATCCATCGGGGCGGAACGCAACAGTTGCAGACGTTTATCTTGATTCGGCATATCCATCAGACGATTAACATTATCGGAAGGATACGCTGAGGTCAATCATGCCTAGTTAAGGAGCACCTTTTAGTAACAATGGTTACGTCTTCTTAGCCGCTAAGGTTCGATTTAGGGGAATCGAAGGTCGCCCGTGTAAGCGAAAGGTTTAAATATTCCCTTGTAAAATGAAGCTAGAGAACCTGTATGCCTGCCCCTGAGGGCCACTGCTGGCTTTGCCGAGAATACGGGAAACTCTCGAAGGAGCACCTTCCTGCGGAGAAGGCTTACAATGACTGCCCCCGGCTGTTAATGAAGATCGTCGATATAAATAGCCGAGACGGGACCTTGAGATGGGATCCGACGCAATACAGCAAGGGAGTTTGGATTCGCAGCCTCTGCGAAAGGTGCAACACTAAGTACGGAAATAGATACGTCGGGTCGTACGTTGACCTAGTGAGACGCGTCGCCGAAAGGATCAGCGACGTTCACGAATCCCATACCATCCCGATATCCAGGGTCAGGAATCCGTTCCTAATCCTAAAACAGGTGATGCTCCAATTTGTGACCGCTAATGGCGACAGGTTCGTGGGTGCAAATGATTGGGTCGCGCCGTTTATCATGGAGCGATGGAACGCAGAGATTCCACAAAACATCGCGGTCTACCTGTTCGCGTCTAACTCACCGTCTGGTCGAAACTCGGGTGTATCCGTCCATCGAGATTGGAACATCAATAAGACGAGGGTTGTCTCGGAATTCACGAGCTGGCCTTTGGGCACGGTAATTTCATACGACGGTGAGTTGATAGACGATCGGCTCTCCCCCATTCATCACTGGACGCAGTACGCGAACAAGAATCAGTATGCGGACTTGCGCCTTCGGGTAAACCCCGTCGCTTCTGAATATCCACTTGACTTCCGCACATGGTCAGAGATTCGTTCCAGTAGCACAAAAGAGCCTGACGATCTGAAAAACGCGAGCGAGCAGGACGTCGAGGAAATGATGGAAAAGGTAAAAAAGGTTTCCGGCGAGACGGAAAATTGGATTCTCTCAGGACATCCGAACACCGTTAGCAGATTGAGGAAGTAACCCTGTAACGAGTCATCCGCGAGGCTGTCGAGCAGCTTCTAGTAACATAGTCTTTCTGGCAATGCCCAAAAAACTCTCTCACTACGACCCCACCGGACGCGCCACGATGGTTGACGTCTCCGCCAAGGCCGCGACGAAGCGTACTGCCGAAGCCAGTGCTTTCGTCGTGCTGAAGCCGGCGGTGCTCAAAGCGCTGCCGCAGAATCCTAAAGGGGATCCACTCGAAGTGGCGCGGCTGGCTGGAATTATGGCGGCGAAGCGGACTTCCGAGTTAATTCCGATGTGCCACCCGTTGCCCCTTTCGCACATTGATGTGACTCTGCGGCTATGCGAGAATGGCGTCGTCATTCACTCAAAAGTAACCACAACGGCCGTCACCGGAGTGGAGATGGAAGCGCTGGTTGCCGCGAGCATTGCCGCGCTGACCGTGTACGATATGTGCAAAGCGCTCGATAAAGGAATCGAGATTCGCGAAGTGGTACTGGAGCGCAAATCCGGCGGCAAATCGGGCGACTACGTCCGCGCCCCCAAGAAATTATCGCATGGCAAATAACGTCAAGCTGCTGATCGTGGATGACAATCCCATGGTTCTTGGGATGCTGCGCGATGCGCTCACGCCGCTGGCGATCGTCAGCACCGCGAGCGACGGCGCCGACGCGTTGCTGAAGGCGGTTGAGGATGTTCCTGACTTGCTGGTGAGCGACTATCGCATGCCTGGGATGGATGGGCGGCAGTTGGTTGAAAAATTGAAGAGCCGCCCTGCGACGGCGGGAATTGCGGTTGTGTTGGTCGCGACGAAAGCCGACATTGCGGAAAGGCTTTCCATGCACGAGTATCCGGTGGACGACTTTCTCGAAAAGCCCTTCTTCCTGAAGGAAGCCACGCACCGCATCAAGCGCCTGATTGACAAGATCGCGCTGGAAAAGATGGCGAAGTCCACCGCGTCCGATGGAGTGGTTCGCGGCAACCTTTCGCAGATGAATGTGATTGACCTGGTGCAGTCGCTCGAAATGGGACGCAAGAGTTGTTCGCTCACCATGGTCAACGCTAAAGATAAATGCGAAATGTTTTTCCAGGAAGGCCAGGTCACGCACGCGGCCTATGGCAGTCTTACTGGAGACGCCGCTGTGTTTAAAGTTTTGAAATGGACGGGCGGCAGCTTCCAAATTAACTTTGACGCAAAAACGTCGCAGCAAACAACCACTTTAAATACGCAAGGCCTGTTGATGGAGGGCTTGCGTCTGCTGGATGAATCCAATCGCGACAATGGTGGGATCAAGCACGAAGAGGAAGAAGATGTCCTCCTCGACTC
>PNAR01000090.1 GCA_003169715.1 Acidobacteriaceae bacterium
TCTCGTCATAGAGAAGGTCGCCATGATCACCCGCGCGAAAGGGATCTTTCAAGCGCTTGGCGCAGTCCCGGCCAATTTCTAGCAGGCGATCGGAGAGCTTTGCTGCATGTTTGCTTCTATCCTGCATCTTCTTGACACGTGCACGAAGCTGTCTCGACGTGATTCGCTCAGCAGGCTAATTGTTCCCGGGTAAGCTTCAGCCCATTCAGGTTTCCGAGAACGGTTACTGCGATGGAATCAGTATGGAAGAACTGGTTCGCCAATTCCTTTACCTCTTCGGCAGTGACACTTTCGATCTTCTCGATAAGCTCGTCCAGTCCATAGAAGTGATCGAAATACATTTCCTGTCGAGCCAGGTTCGACATGCGGGCCGTTGACGATTCAAGCGAGAGCATCAGGCTGCCCTTCAGTTGATCTTTCGCGCGACGGAGTTCGTCCGGAGGGACTTCGTCCATCTTCAACTTACGAAATTCCGAAACAATGGACTGCACCACTTTCGGTGCAGACTCTCGCGAGGTCCCTGCGTAGACGGAAAGGCAACCAGTATCGCGATAAGGAGTGAGATCGCTATAGATGGCGTAGGCCAGACCCTGCCGTTCGCGAATGTTCTGGAACAGGCGGGAACTCATCCCGCCGCCCAGCAATGTGTTCAAGATATACGAGGCGTGGCGCCTCTCATGCGTGATTGGATGAGAAGGCACGCCCACGCAAATTTGCACCTGTTCCAGGGCCTTCTTGTTTCGCATGATGATTCGCGGCACGATCTTGGGCTTCGGGCTGTGAAAGCCGTTCTTCATCGGCTTCATTTGGTCGAAGTGCTTGGCTACTAAATCCACGAAATGCTGATGTTTCAAATGTCCTGCGGCGCAAATAATCAGATTGCCGGGAGCGAAGCGCTGTCCGTAGAAATCCATAACTGGATCGCGCTCGAATTTTCTAACCGTGTCTTTGGTGCCAAGAATAGGCTTCCCCAGAGGGTGGTCTTTCCAGAAATTCTGGGTGAAAATTTCATGGACGAGGTAGTCCGGGCTGTCTTCGTCCATTTTGATTTCTTCGAGAATGACCCCGCGCTCGCGGCTAATGTCGGTGGCATCGAATACAGGGTTTAGCACCAAGTCGCTCAACACGTCCATGGCAATCGGTAGATGGTCGTCGAGAACCTTGACGTTGAAACTGATGCATTCCTTTGCCGTGAAGGCGTCCATGTTGCCGCCGATGGAATCAATCTGGCGTGCAATGTCTTCGGCGGTGCGATGCTTGGTTCCTTTGAAGACCATATGCTCGACGAAATGGGATATTCCATTCCATTGCAGGTCTTCATCCCGCGAGCCGGTCTTGATCCATATTCCGATGGAGACGGAGCGAATGTGCTGCATCTCCTCGGTAATTATCGAGAGGCCGTTGGGCAAGACTTCGCGATGTATGTTCCGTACTTCTTCGACCATTTTAGGTTTCACCAGAGGGCGCCAGCAGAATCGCCGAGGGCCAGGAAACTGCTATTATTGTTACATACTGCGCCGATGAGTGCGAATATCTATCAAATGGCTTGTAATCAGCACCTTATATGGAACAACTGCGGAACTACTTGTGATTCCATGGGAATCACATGATGGCTTCGATCCATTGGCCGCTACTCGATTAGAAACATGAGCATACAGATTAATTCGTAAACAGGCCCTGGTTTCAAAAAAACCATCGGTTCCTTGATGCATTTGTTGCTACTAGATCAGATGCGTGAGCATAGTGAAACAGACGATTATTTTAGGCTTGGACATCGCGGAATTGACCGAATTGGCCCAGGAATGGGGCGAACCGCCGTTCCGCGCTCGCCAGATTTTCGAATCAGTTTACGGTCAGCGGCTGACTTCCATTGATTCAATCTTTACCTTACCCGCGAAGTTACGTTCCCGCCTGAATCAGTCCGGCGTCGAGGTCGGCGCGCCTTTGATCGAAAAGAAGTTCGTCTCCAGCGACGGCACAGTTCGCTATCTGATCGCCCTAAGCGACGGACAGACCGTCGAAACAGTTTGGATGCCCGAAGGCGATGACGGGGAGACTGGAGACGGAACCGAGGCCGGCGAAAGTCCTACCCGTGCGCGAATGAGCAGAGCGACTATTTGCGTTTCCAGCCAGGTCGGCTGCGCGGTGGCTTGCCGGTTCTGCTTGACCGCTCTGCTTGGAGTCAAACGGAACCTTACCGCGGGAGAAATTGTTGGCCAAGTTTGCGCCGTACTGAATCATCAGCAGGTTTCGCCTCCAAATGATCGTGTAAATCTGGTTTTCATGGGCATGGGCGAGCCTTTCCTGAATTATGACAACTTCATTAAGTCCGTCAGACTTCTGAAAGATGGCGTTGGAATTCCAGAGTCCCGCATGACAGTCTCTACGGCGGGAATAGTTCCGCGCATTTACGATCTTGGATTGGAAGCGACGCGGCCTAAATTGGCGATTTCGCTTAATGCTTCCAATGACGGTTTGCGGACGAAGCTAATGCCCATTAACCGCAAGTGGAATCTGGAAAAGCTGATCGCGGCGGCAAAGGATTTCCCGCTGCGTCCTCGCGAAAAGCTTACGTTCGAATATGTTCTGCTGAATGGTGTGAATGATTCGGCGGTCAACGCGCGGGAAGTCGTCGAATTGATTCGTGGTCTTCGCGCGAAGGTAAATTTGATCGCGTTGAATCCGGGACCGGGAATTGATTTTGAAACGCCCGCGCCTGACAAAGTATTGGAGTTTCAAAAGATACTGATCGCCGCTGATATTCCGGCCTTTATACGGCGTCCCAGAGGACGAGATATTTACGCCGCCTGCGGCCAATTAAAGCGAACCGTGGAGATGTCGTCGGCGTATTGCCACGCGTCGTTGACCGACGGACCCCGATAATGTCAGGATATGGCACACTTCGAAGAGGAATCTTTGATGATCGCGAAAAAAGTTAAGTTCGTTGCCACAATTTCTCTGGTCTTGGTCATATCCGCAATTCAAGCCACAGCGCAGTCTCAAGGTGGCTCTACACCGGCACCCGCAGAAGTAGGCGCAACCACGTCTACCCAGTCCGCCAATAAAGCGGGCACGAAAGCACCGGGCAAGACTGCCGCGAACACAAACGCTTCCGCCTCGGAGATCGCGGTCGCGAAATCCACAGGCAAAGTTTGGGTAAACACCGACAGCGGCGTCTATCACAAGAGTGGACGGTGGTACGGCAAAACCAAGGCAGGCAAGTTCATGACCGAGACCGAGGCCAAAGCCGCCGGTTACAAGGAAGCGAAGAAGCAATGACGAGGGAGGAACTATGAATCGTAAGAATAAGAATATGACCTCGAAGATTTTGGCCATATTTCTTGCAGTGGTGATGTTAAGCGGGATGAGCTTTGCACAGACAGCCAACACGCCCAGCAAGACCGCAATGTCCAGCAA
>PNAR01000356.1 GCA_003169715.1 Acidobacteriaceae bacterium
CAAATCGGCGGCGTGAAAGAAACGATTGCGAATTATTTGCAGGCTTTTATGACACCGGACATTGCGGAGGTCTTCTGCCCTGCCGGCAACACGTTTGATTTTGCCGACATCGATCGGGGCAAAATCATCTGCGTAGCGATGCCGCAAAAGTTTCAGTTGGAGCGTCGCTACGTGAACACGTTCCTCAAAATGCTTTTCTACACGCATGCGCTTCGCCGCTTCGACAAACCGGCTGAGGATCGCCGCCGCGACAATTTGCTCATTCTGTGGGCGGATGAAGCGCAGCGATTCGTCACCGCAAGCGAGGACGGAATGAGCGACTACAACTGCATCGACGTGATTCGCGAAGCGCGAGCGACCGTTGTCGCCGCCGCGCAATCCTCAACCTCATTCGTACCACCGCTGGGGCGGGAAAAGGCTCGCGTCTTCACCCTCAATCTCCGCAACCGGCTAATCTTCAAAGCCGCCGATGAAGAAGGCGCAACTGACAGCGCTGACTTCCTCGGCAAAGCAAAGACCATCAAGAAGTCATGGGGTTATTCAGCCGGCAAGCGATCTAGCAACTACAGCGAACACGATGAACACAAAATCAAACCACACGTGCTTCGGAATTTTCCGAAGCATACTGCCGTCGTTGTCCACTGCGAGCGCGGCTACCGAAAGAAGCTGTTGCCACCGCTAGAACCAAACGGTTCTACTTGCGCGTGGTTCCGGTAAGATGCGCATGGCTACTCAGCAAGAAGTTTCGCAACCGCAGCAACCGCTTAGGAAACGTTGGCTGATCCGCGTCCTGGATGATCCAACCGTCACACGTTCGCCATCGCTTCGCGCGCACGTACTTCGAAGGCTGAACGTTCCTTCGTGCCAATCAAATTGCCGTGATACGTCAGCAGCATCTCACGGATAAACGGCTGAACAGTGTACCGGCGCGCCTGCGTATCTCGTACAGATGCTTCCTTCCTAAACCACTCAACCACGATGTTTGGGTCTACCTGGGGCAACATGACGGCAACCGTGCCGGTATTGACTACGTCCAGATAGCTAAGTTTCAGCAGCCAGTCTTTTTCGTTTTCCGTCATCCAGTGAGTCGTTCGCTCAAAGAACCTTTGATAGAACAAAACCGTATGCTGCTCGGCCTTCGATCTGTGTTCCGCGAACATTGACAACACAAATGGATAGCCTGTCGACTTTTTGTAGATTTCCTCAGCCTGCTCTCGATTGTATCCGGCATTCTGGAGGTATTGAATAGCGTCCTGAAAGCTGAAAGCCTCGAGCCTGATCTTTCGGATAATTGCCTTGCCGAAATGCTGGTGAAAATCCGTATGTTCCTCTGACAGATCATCGCGACCGAGAATTACAACGAGTACCGGGAACGGAGCTCCTTCAAAAATCCTCAGGAGATTCTCGACGAGGAAGTCGCCAAATACGGCGCTGGTCGTCTCAAAGTCGTCGACGATGAGTAGAAAACGCTTTTTGCCCGGTAGCTTGCCAGGCAGTGCGTAGCTGAAGTCTCTCTTGCGGTACCCAACCACCGCGGCGCGAACGTCTCCAAAATAAGCGTCCGCAATTGCCGTGTATGGATTATCCCGAACCATTTCCTTTGCGCTTCGATGCCCGAAGAAGCTCCGGGATCTCTTCGGCAATTTGAGCTCGTTAAGGGCTTCAATTGCTTTTGGAACATGCTCATGCGCATCGGCTGCCTCAAGAATCTGAAGTAAGAGCCCGACGTACTTACCGCCCTTCGGAATCTTCGAGAGAAGCGGACGCGCCTTGTAAATAGCTTTTGCTACGCTCTTCACACTTTTCTGAAGGCCCTCCTCCCGATCTATGTCGTTCTCCACCCCGCATTGAACAGCGTACAGCGCGTTAACCAGCCTCCTGGTCAGATGGAAAAAATCTTTAGGTGGCGCGCCGGGCAAGATCCGCGGCGCGAGCTGATGATTTACCAAACCTGCAAAATCGGTGAGAAGCTTCGTATTTGAGCCATCTACACGAATGATCAAAGCGTCCGCCAAATGCGGCTTTGACTCGCGGAGCACATAATCGAGAAGATAACTCTTACCAACGCCCCCAAGACCCGAGATCCCGATAATCCCAAACGATGCGCCTCTCGCCGCTTCAAACGACGCTATGTCGTCAGAGAGGTCTTTGTACTCGCTAGCTCGACCCTGGATCTCGTTTTCTGACATAGCAGGTGCGCGTTATTCGAGTATGCCGCCAATCTGGCTGTCACATCCAGAGTATTGTTTGACCGCGCTCGTGATGGCGTAAATGCATTCAATCAGCGGTACAGCAATGGCCAAAGCGGATTACTTCGAAAACGGAGATTACTCGGGAATTCCGTGCCGGAATCTGCCACAAAAGTTGTGCAACAAGGTAGCTTCGACTGATGCTCAATATCTTCGAATTGCTCCGAGGGCGGAGCGATCAAAATCCTTGGCTTTGGCAGAGTTGGGCGCTCGTCGTGTATGCTCAAGCGCAACGGAAAAGTCGCAACCAGCGACGACCAACTCAATCTCTTTGATTTTGCTAGAACTCGTGAGCGAGAAAATCCATCTGACGCAATACGGACTAATGGCCGA
>PNAR01000160.1:0-3544 GCA_003169715.1 Acidobacteriaceae bacterium
CTTTTTGTTTCTTCATCACCTCGTCCGACGCCAGGAAAGCCGCATCGTAGAGCAACGTGCCGGCGCCGCCAAAGCGCTGTCCCTGGCCTGGGCCCCCGCGTCCCTGGCGCCCTCCTCCATATCCGCCGTTCCCCCCGCCACCGTTGCCGCCGCCGGCGTTCCCGCCTCCGCCATTGCCACCCCCGCCATTTCCATTGGTTTGGCTGAATTGCGGCCGGGGCGCCTCGAGTAATTGCAGCGCCTTGGCGATCTTTTCCTGCGAAGAGGTCACGTCCTGCAGCAGCTCGACTTCGCGATCGAAATGAATGACGAACGCTTGATCCTTGTCCCGCAGCAGGTCGTCCAGAAAACTCTGGCTCGCCGCGCGTTCCTGATCGAGCACGCGCCTCTGGCTCTCGCTCGTATCCACGAGCAGCCCCAGCGTCAGCGCCAGATCGGTGTCCCTGGTGAAATAAGTAATCGGTTGCGCGTGCCCGTCTTCCTCCAGCGTAAAATCGTCCTTCCCCAGGTTGGAAACAATTTCGCCATGCTTATCGCGAACCGTGGCCAGCACCGTAACAACTTTTACTTCCACGGAAATTTTCGGCTGCTGCTGGCTGCCCAATTCAGGCGCGGGCAGCAGCACCAGGATCATTAATAGCGAGAGCCAGGGCAATAGCGGAAGCCAGGGCGGAAGTTCCCTTGGCCCGGCCTTGCGCTGCTCCAGATTATCTTGCGGAAGCATTATGGTGGGCCAGACTAAGTTCTTGCCGCAGGCTGGCGGCTTGCGCTTCGTTCCGCGAAACGGTTGCATTATCTTTAGCATTAAGAACATCACTTGCTTAAACGTTATTTCGACGAACTCACTACCGGAGTTTCCCTCGTGGGATGCGTTTATCTATTACGTCGTTGCGCGGGCGTGGCCGATCGTGCAGGAAGGTCCCCGACGTTTGGCGGGTGGGGAAGTTGTAAATCAAGACTACGGCTTTCATTATCAATCTTCGCGCCGATCTGGAACGCTCCGCCAACATCATGCTCCACCCAATCGGAGGTGGCGAGCGGCGTAGCAGGACAATCGGCAGGATCCCAGACAAGCTCGCCCGCTTTGTGCTCTATCTTCGATGGATCCAGCTCGAAGAGCCGCCGTTCATGAATTTCAACCAGCAGAAACCGGTTGCCCATCTGCAGCAGCAACGGATCCGTCTTCCGACCCGCCTGATAAACACCCCAATCTTTCACAGGCGACCCATTGACGCGCAACAGCGCATCGTCGATCACCTTCCACGCAACAGCCTTACTTTTAGCCGCGACCTCTCCGCCAGTGCCGCAGACCATGCCGAACGCCGCCAGCAAAAGTAAAAGTGTTGCGGCGGAAAAATGTTTCCTGGGCGCACTGCATTGTTTGGAGTGCCAGCCGCGAGCCGCATCGGAATCGCACCGCATATTCAGTTATCCTCGTGTGCCAACTACGATGTTACTGATTCCACGTTGGTTGCATCATCCGGATATCAGTTGCGCGGGTTAGGCCTTCTGCAGAGTCCGTCGCCACTTATCTTGCGCGGATGGCATCGGTCATTCTCAGTTCGAACCGAGCTTGACTATCGTATTTTGTTCGCCTTGCTGTTACAATCCGTTCGAAAGGGGTTTTCGAATGCCTGAATACGAATCTAGATTACACAGCGCCATAAGAAGGATGATTGAGCGCAAGATGACGGTCAACAGTTTCGTTACTCATGACGGCAGGATGATCCATAACGTGAATGGATACAATTTGACAGCCGACCAGGTTCTGGAGCTTGATTCGAAGAACCAAGTTACCCCTTGGGGCATCGTCGAATACGTTAAGCACAACTTCTAACCGATAAGCACGAGTTCGCCCGGCGCATGGAGCTCTTACTCGGCGCGATCATCGCGGTCCTCTCATTCTTCCTCGGTGCTGTGTTTAGTCCGTATCTCACAGGCTACGCCACGAAGAAAGGCGAGAAACTTGCCACCCACGACGACATCGACAAGCTTGTGGATCAGGTGAAGGCCGTCACTGAAGCGACGAAAAAGATCGAAGCGGAAATATCGAGCTGTTCGAAGCGGCGAGAAAAATATCCGATTGCTTTTTCAGAATCAAAGGTCTTTCATTGCCGCTGGTATCAGAGCACGGATCAGTTCGCCCTTTGGACCAAACTCTTTTGGCAAACCGTCTAAAGCGTGGCTTAACCTTCCTACTGAATCAGAACCTAGCGTTGCACCATCTCTCAGTAGGTCCTCAATTGACCTCATGGAAAGCCCGACGAGATGAACCACATTCATCGCAAGAGTCAATTCAAATAGGGAAATATAGTCTCGCAAGATAGTGCTCTTAGGCTCACGATGGGCTTCGCGAACCTTGATTTCTAATCAAAGGACATCGACCCGAAGCCATTTGAGGTCCCGCTTGATTTCTTCGTCAAGATTGATAGCGATCTTTCCTGCATGCTCCCGAAGATTGCCCATTTCCTCACGGATATCCGAGACCAATTTTTCCTGGGAACTGGAAATCTCTTTGATCTTGTTTGACAGCAACTCATTGAGTTTACTCCGGCTCGAAGACATCTCCTGTTCGACGAAAATTGTGAGTTCAGTTCGGAGATTGTTCAAATCTCTGTCATATACTTTGAAATTTGTGTACCAACTAAATCCCGCCAGAAGAACCGTTACGAGCACTACTACTCCAAGAGACCAATAGACTGTATTTTGCATCCTCGCGTCATATTCACGCACCAATTCCAGTTCCGCTTTAAGAGCAGCTTCTTGACCGGAAGGGTTGTTGACGACTGAGGTCTGTGCCGCAGGATTTTCTTGCGTTTGAGCGCGGGCTGCGAGGACGAAAGAACACGACAGGATTGTCATTACTAAAAATGCTCGCACAATTCCTCCACATAAAACCTGTTGAGCGTAGTCGGGAGAGTAAACCGCAGTACCCTACTGGGAGACAAGCTTCTTTTCAAGAAGGTAAATCAGCATCTTTGCTCGCGCGTCGGCTTCCGTCTCGCCCCACACCCGAGCGAAGTCATCGTCCTTACTCCAAAAACACTTCCAATGCCAACGCTCGGGGGCATCGTCCTTAAATTCATCAGGGAAATATCTCCAGCTTGTAACCGCATCCTTGGGCAATATCTCTCCAAGTTCAGCAGCGGTGAAAGCAGACGCCTCTATTTGTCCCTTCGAACTCATATAGCGAGAATTGTGCGTCACAAGATACGGTTCACTTGTTCCCATTTCTCTGTCTTCGTCACTTTTCCAAAAGAAAAAGCTTGCCCGCTTTACGCGGAGTTCTTTGAGCCTTTTCGCTAGTTTTAACGAGCACACTTGGTCTTCCAATTTCATCCCTTTAATCAAACCACACCCACAGAATGCTGCAAGGGGGCATGCGGACACACATTTAGCGCACGTATATACACATGTAACAAAATTACACGTGTAACGTAGTTTATTCAGTGAGAGAGAGGTGGAGGCGGGGGGAGTCGAACCCCCGTCCGAAAAGCGCTACGGCCCGAAGACTACATGCTTATCGCATTCGATTTGTTTCGCC
>PNAR01000160.1:3556-3725 GCA_003169715.1 Acidobacteriaceae bacterium
CCGGCCAGCCCACTGTGTGACGCCTCGATCCAAGCCCGTGGGCGAAGCTTGGGGAAACGGGCTACGCTAGGTTTTTCTAGGCAGCCAAAGCCAACTCAGTGTTGGCAGTTCTAGTTTTCCACCCGATTAAGGGCAGGTGGCGCCCTGCATGCCTTCGGGTCGCGACAGC
>PNAR01000262.1 GCA_003169715.1 Acidobacteriaceae bacterium
AATAAGCGGTCCCACAGGTTGCCAACCGCTCCGCCGAGAATTAAAGACAGCCCGACGCCCGTTGCAGTCATCGCATGACCACTTCGCCAGAGCAGGGCCAATACAACTATCAGCGCGACGATCGAAAATAGAATCAGCATTCCGATCTTCCATTGCGATGGCGATTGCGCGAATAGTCCAAAGGCCGCGCCGCGATTCTCCTCATGGGTGAGATAAAACACATGGGGGATAAGTTGAATGCTATCGTGCAGGGAAATGTCTTTGGCGACGATCCATTTGGAAGCGCGGTCGAGGATGACGATGAGAAGCGCGATCAGGAAATGAAATTTGCGCATAGTCAAAATATTCGCTAGAGTTCTGCAACGGGGGAAGCCCGGTGGCTTATTAGCTTTGAAAGGGCGCGGCTTCAGCCGCGCCGTTCGACGCGCGAAGGAACTGGGGCTTTAGCCCCCGCGCTCAGGGAGGTCAATAGCATGCCCGGCGGAATCAAAACCGAAGTGAAAACCTACCAGATGTTCATCAACGGNNTAAAGCCCCGCCCCTTCAAAGCTATTTATGAAGTCGCAGCCGCAGCCGCAGCCTCGATCTCTTTTAGCCGCCCACTGCATCGCTCGCATACCGTGGGATAAACCGTATCATCTCCTACGTGAATGGAATAATTCCAGCAGCGCTCGCATTTCTGACCGTCGGCTTTTATGACTTTTACGGTTAGTCCTGTGTTGCCATTACCCGACGTGCCGGCTTCCAGCGTGACCGCCGAAACAATAAACAAATATCGAAGCTGGTCCTTGTACCGCGCAAGTACGGAATGCGCCGGCTCGGGTGCGACGATCGCGACCTGAGCTCCAAGGTTCACCCCGATCAGTTTTTCATTCCGTGCTTGTTCCAGCGATTTGAGTACCTGCTCACGAACCGCAAGCAAAGTTGCCCAATCTTCGAGTTGTCTGGGGTCGTCCGGTACCGCCCCGCCAAAAATGTCTTCCGCGGCAGGGAATTTCGATAAGTGCACACTTTCGAGGCGAGCTTTCGTTTTTGGCAGATAATCCCAAACTTCCTCGCAGGTGAAGCTCATGATCGGAGCCAATAGCCGGACCAACGCCCCTGCGATCCTGAACATGGCGCTCTGCGCGGAACGTCGTCCTGGTGAGTTTGCTGGGAACGTATAAAGCCGGTCTTTGAGGACATCAAAATAAAACGCGCTCAAATCCACCACGCAGAAATGGTTCACGCGATGGTAGATTTTGTGAAAAGCAAATTCTTCATAGCAACGTATCACCTCAGCGGAGAGTGCAGCCGTTTGCCGAAGCATGTACTGATCAATCGCTTCCATGTTTTCGAACGGTACCGCATCGCGTTCGGGATCGAAGTCGTATAGGTTTCCGAGAACGTTCTTCAGGGTATTGCGAATCTTGCGATAGTTGTCGGCGACGCGCTGCATCAATTGTTGGGAGCACGTCACGTCCTCGCGAAAATCAACTGAGGCCACCCATAGGCGGACGATCTCCGCGCCCAAGCGATTGGCGATGTCCACCGGGTCCACCACATTGCCGAGCGACTTCGACATGGCGCGGCCTTGCTCGTCCAGGGTCCAGCCGCTGGTCGCCACCATTTTGTAAGGAGCGCTTTCTCGAGTCGCGACCGCGCAGAGCAGGGAAGAATGGAACCATCCTCGATGCTGATCGCCGCCCTCGGTGTATAAATCCGCGGGCCAGGGAAGCGCCGGATCGGCGTCGCGCACTGCCAGATAGCTGCATCCCGATTCAAACCACACATCCAGGATGTCGGTTTCTTTTGTGAACTTTGTGGCGGAGCATGCTGGACATTTTGTGTCTTGAATAATCTCAGCGGGCCGGTCCGTATACCAAGCATCGGCCCCGTCCGTGGCGAACAGCTCGACTACTCTGCGGTTGATCTCGGGATTATTCAGCGGCTTTCCGCAGCCTTCGCACAAAAACACCGCAATAGGCACTCCCCAAATGCGCTGGCGAGAGATGCACCAGTCAGGACGGTTCGCGATCATGTTGGAGATGCGCTCTTCGCCCCAGCCCGGATCCCACTTTACTTTCTTGATTTCCTCCAGCGCGCGGCTACGCAACGTTCCGCCGGGCATCGGCGTTTCCATCGAAATAAACCACTGTTCCGTGGCTCGAAAAATAATTGGATTGTGGCAGCGCCAGCAATGAGGGTAAGAGTGCTGCAAGTTTTCGGTGTGCATCAGCACGCCGCGAGCTTTCAGCAGCTCGATGATCGGCGCATTGGCTTTGAAAACTTGCAGGCCGTCGTATTCCGGCAAACCATTGCGCAATCGGCCGCCGGCATCAACGTCGCAGGTTGGGTCAATTTTGTATTTTGTCCCTGTGATGAAGTCCTCGGCTCCGTGAGCAGGAGCCGTGTGCACCACGCCGGTGCCTGTGTCCATCGTGACGTAATCGGCAAGTACACCGAGAATCTTCCGCCGCTCCCACGGCAAAAAGGGATGATAGAACCACGAATGTTCCATGGCTCTTCCGGGAAAACGAGCCAAAAGCTTGGTGTCGGTGAAACCGCACTTTTCCCCCACCACTCCAGCCAATTTCTCGGCGACGATGTAAATTTCTTTGTCCGTCTCTAAAGCCACATATTCTTCG
>PNAR01000010.1:0-2476 GCA_003169715.1 Acidobacteriaceae bacterium
GCTGATCGATCAAATCCTGCTCGGTTCGAAGGTTCCGTGAAAGCATATAGGTGATGAAGCGGTCGGAAAGTTCATGTTCTGCGTGGAGCACGCGAATCATCTCTTGTTTTTCAATTACGAGTAGCGTCGTGGGTGTGATCGCGGTCGCCGTTCCCATCCGAACAGGCTGACCTGAGAGGCATCCCTCACCAAAAAAGTCGCCCGGTCCCAAAATTGCTACGACAGCTTCCCTGCCAACCTCATTGACAATGGAAAGCTTTACACTGCCTTTTTGAATGTACATCACATACTTGGCGTCATCGCCTTGAGAAAAAATGATCTTTTTTCGTTCAAATTCGGAGACCTTTCGCGCCACGCCTGCCGAATCGAGGAAAGCCTGAGCGTCAAAAATGGGAGTGGGAGCGCTCTTTTTCTTGGGTTTTATCGTACGGCTTGCTTTTGCTTCCATGGCAGTACACGACCTACGCATAGAGTAGCAAAATCATGCCCCTCTCCGCAACATGCCGTAGTGTCTTAAAGGCTACGCCAACGACAGTATCCCCAACCTATCGCACCAATCAAGAAAAGCTCCAAAGAAAGATCACTGGACTAGTCTGCATGATACCGACGTGTCCTCGCGGAACTCCCCGCGCCCCATTGATTCCAAATCTCGTAATCGCTTGCTGCCAGAATGCCCTGTTGCTGCAAAAATAAAATATCCCAAGGACTCAGAAGCAAGAAATTTATGTCCGGACTATTGAGCACGCCACGGTCGAGCCAAAAAACGAGGTTCCACCCACTACAGGAGCTTGCTGATGGGATCTCGCCGCGTAGGCACTTTTGACGGAGCTGTTCTTTTAGGGCGGCTTCTACAGGCTCCAGAGGCTCCCGAGGCTGAGGGAGCGGCAGCGGCTGTGGAGTCTGGGCACACGCAAGAATATCGTCGTCGATGCGAATTCCGACACAAGCAAGAAATTGTCGGTCAAGATTATTAATCACTTTTTGATTCCTCTACAAGAGGTGGAGAATTTACTTAAGTTTTGAACGACCTTTTTTCTTTGCCAGCTTCCAGCGAGCACGCAGTAGTTGACTAAGCGTGGCTCGCCCCGCTGCAGTGAGATGTCCGCGTCAACCGTCAGAGCCTTGCGAGTCGCCCACGCTCGCTGACGCGCCTTGATCATGTTGCATTTCGGTCGGTTGAGTCATCACCGTGGAAGAGCAGTCTGAGTCCGAGTATTCGTGATCTCCACACGGACCTCATCCGAGTGGTCCGAGACATGACTAGGCGAGTCGCGTGATCCGCGTTCTCCTCACAACCGGCGATTTCTTCTGCCGCTTCGCAAAATTTCGAGCTTTCTCAAGGTCGATATACACACGCGCGAACGTCTCGCCATCTCCGTAGTAAACCGTCACGCGCCAGTGATGATGCTTGCGTCGCCGATCCTTGCCGAACGTAGTTCGCTTGCGCTTAAGCACGGGCATTCTTTTTCTGTCCTTGGTTCGTCCCCCATAGCCTCGGAAGCTATTTGTGATTGTAAGCTAGCGAGCCTAGCACTGCTACCGCGAGCGGGAATCTTTCCAATTCAACGGCGGCAGTTCTGAATTTGCGGACATGCTTCAGGTACGCCCTGGCGTACTAGGTACGAAGCTATAATAAACGATTAAGCAACCAATCGTGTTCGGCCAGTATTCTAAGCCCCATGTCCGTTGATGGAGCGTTGTGCGTAAGTAGGCCCTGGGCAGGTGCGCCCTTGCGCCTGATTCGAGGAAAAGCCCTGCTCGAAATCACAAAGGCCGTTTTAGTTCTCGTCATTCTTTTCTCGCCCGCCATCACGTGGTCCCAGACACAAGTTACGGACCAATCCAATCCTCTCGAGTATGCCCAGCAAAGCCCGACATCGCAAAGCAACCCGGCTCCCGGAACACCAACGGACAGCGGCACCGTTTCGTTGCCGGACCAGTCTCCTGCTCCCCAAAACAAAAAAGACGATTCCCAAGGCCAGCAGACCAAGCGTATGTTCTGGCTCGTTCCTAATTTCGCAGCCGTGAGCGCGCACACGCAGCTTCCACCGCTGTCTACCCGCGAGAAATTCGTGCTCGCCGCGCAGGATAGCGTTGTGGATTATTCCTCATACACGTGGGCCGGAATCCTGGCTGGACAGGCCATGCTCTTAAATTCCGATCCGGAATTGGGGCGCGGAATCAAAGGTTACGGGCGCTATTATTGGCGCACCTTCGCGGACGGAGTATCGGGGACTTTTTTCACCGAGGCCATTGTCCCCGCGATTACGCATGAGGACCCGCGCTATTACACTATGGGTCAAGGAGGCTTTTTCCGCCGTACGGGCTACGCGATATCTCGCGCCTTCGTCACTAAGACAGATTCTGGAGGCACGAGCTTCAACTGGTCCGAGGTAGCAGGCAATGCACTGGAAGCGGGTTTGTCCACCGCTTATTATCCGCCTCAGGAGCGGGGCCTGAGTCAAACGGCTTTGAA
>PNAR01000010.1:2493-2663 GCA_003169715.1 Acidobacteriaceae bacterium
CATCCGCAGGAAAGTTTTTCGCCAGAAATAGCTTAGCTCAGGGCGAGAATCTATGCGCGCCTTGGGGAGAAGGACAAGGCAATCGAGTGGTTGGAAAAAGGTTATGATGACCGCTCCATAAATGCCATTAAGGTAGAGCCAGCCTACGATCCGTTGCGCTCGGACCCGCG
>PNAR01000204.1 GCA_003169715.1 Acidobacteriaceae bacterium
CGGACTCAGAGTCCCGCATCGTGAGAAGTGCGCCGATTTGCGTGCCTCGCTCCTGAATAAAATCCAACGAAACCTGCGCGCGCCTTCCGTTGGGAGATTCAATCTCTCTCTGTTCAAAAGGATGGCGGAGGCGGAAAGCATCGAGCACCAGCGATCCAAGCGCCGAGTCCGGGGAGAAAAGTTCTTTGACGGGACGTCCCAGCAATTCCCGCCGAGGACGACCGAGGAATCTTTCGACGGATGCGCTGACCAGCACCACGTTGGAATCACGGGTGAACAACATCAGGCCATCCTGCAAATTGGCCATGATCTGATCCACGTTGCCCTTCAAGGCGGAGAAAATTTCTCGCGCATCCCGCATCTGGCGGCCGAGATGCGCGATCTTGAGTGTCACCAGGCCATATTCATCTTGCCTTGCGGGTTCCTCCGCAACTTCATCTGGATTGCCCGCCGACACGCTATCCAGAGTGCGGCTGATCCGCTCCAGGGGTCCTAGCGCCAATCGCGAAAGGGCCGACGCGAATAGTAAGGAAAACAATATTGCGACCGCCCCCAGAATGGTTGCGTGTTGAAGGACGGGGGTCAATTCGTTTCTTAAAAAGATGGTGGAGACTCCGAGGCGCACGCTTCCGAAAGGAACTCCATTCAACAACAACGGGGTTCGAACGTCATATTCCTCAGGCCCGCTGTAGAGCAAGCGAAGCTTTCGCCGGAAACTGGAATCCACAAGCCCGGAAAAATCGGGACGATCCGTGACACGCTTTCCGACCAGATCCGGTCTGGTATGGAGAATGACTTTTCCATTGGCGTCCACGACGGCAGCATCCTGAATTGTGGGCCAATTTTTGACGACGGATTCAAGCAGCGCGTTCAGATCGCGATCCGTGCCGAGGTAATAAGCGATAGCCGCACGCACGGCGGCGGGGTTGTTGGTGTCAACCTTGGTGCTGGTTAGATCTGGAACCGCGTTGTTCGCCACATACGCCAACTGGGAAGTCAAATAGGAAGCAGTCAGGCGTGACGTTGTAATACTCTGCTGCAGCAACTGCGACACGTATAGATACGAGAACGCGGTAACCAACACGGCTACCATAAAAGTAACCGTAAGAATGATTTGAGTTCTTCGACGCATTCTTATTTACGTTGAAAACGCATTGCGCCCTTAACACGGCATGCGTATGCATTCCTAAGATGATGGTGGATAATCGAACCTAAAAAATACTGCGCGTAAAAAAGAGTCAGCTAGGGTTCTACTGTTTCTTCCTTGCTGGCTGCCTCCCCGGTCGCACTGCCGTACTCCTTCAGCTTGTTATGCAGAGTCTTGAGGCTGATTTCGAGAATCTCGGCAGCCCTGGTTTTGTTGTTGTGGGTTGATTCCAGCGTTTTAAGAATGAGCAGCCTCTCAGCTTCTCCCACCGTTGTGCCAACGCCCAGATGAATTGCATCGGGGTCATGGGTCTGGGTCCGGGTGGTAGTTTGACCGAAGCCTGGCGGGAGATGCTTGGTTTCAATTACAGCGCCGTCGCATACGATCACGGCTCGTTCCAAGGTATTTCGCAACTCGCGAACGTTTCCTGGCCATGAATAATTGCGAAATAAGTTCAATACGGCCTCGCTCACCGCGGCCACTTTTCGCCCATGCTTGTCGTTCACTTCGGCAAGCAGGTTTTGCAGCAGTTCCGGAACATCTTCCTTATGATCCTTCAACGGGGGCATGTGGATGTTGAAAACGTTCAGCCGGTAATAAAGGTCGGTGCGCAATTCGCCCTTGGCGACAGCGTCTTCGGGGACTTTGTTGGTAGCGGCCAGGACGCGGACATCCACGGTAGTCTCCACTTTGCTCCCCAGCCTTCGGAGTTTGCGGTCTTCAAGCACGCGAAGAAGCTTGGCTTGGGTGGCGACAGGCATCTCGCCGATTTCATCCAATAACAGTGTTCCGCCTTCGGCCAGTTCGAAACAGCCGGTGCGGCGCTCGAGCGCTCCCGTGAAAGCGCCTTTCTCATGGCCGAAAATTTCGCTTTCAATAAGGGTCTCAGGAATCGCGGCGCAATTGATGGGCAAGAATGGTTTGCCGCGCCGGGGGCTCAAGTCGTGAATGGTTCGCGCGACCAGCTCTTTTCCGGTTCCGCTGGCCCCGGTGATCAGGACTGAGGCTGTGCTGGGGGCAACCATCTCGATCAAACGGAAAATCTCCTGCATTTTCTTCGACGGTCCTACCAGGCATCCAAGCGACCCGGCATCGCGCAGTTTGCGCCGCGTGACTTCAAGTTCCACGCGTGTGCCCAATAATTCTGAAGCATTCTGAAGGATGGTGCGCAGCCGGTCGGTATCAATCGGCTTCGTAATGTAGTCATAGGCTCCCGTGCGCATTGCCTGCACGGCGGTGTCAATTGTGCCTTGGGCGGTTACGACAATAAAGGCCATGGTGCTACCGCCGGATGAAGCACGTTCGAGTAACTCCAGGCCGCCCATGCGGGGCATTTTCATATCGGTAATAACGATGGAGGGATTCCATTGAGAAATTTGCTCAAGAGCTTCTACACCGTCCAGGGCGGTTTCAACCCGATAGCCCCACGCGGAGACCAGTTCCGCGAGACCGGTTCGCTCATTTTCCTCGTCTTCTACGATCAGTACTTTTAGCTGGCCCATGGGTAGAGAACATTATTGAGGATGGTGCTGTTTGCTGCAACACCCGGCTTGCTTTTTTTGATACAGTCATTACCCGTATATCAAACTGAGATTTCAAGATTGTCGAAAAAGTTCCGTTATTGGCGAAACGGGGACTACTATTTAGGCAACCCCGAAAGAAGAAGTTGCGTCCGATACCCGACTTTTGCCATCATTAATCTTCTACAAACGAATAATTTGTTAGAAGGGGCCCTTGAATCGTTTCATCGGAGGAGATACATGTTAGCTCGCAAGATCGCACGCAGTATGGTCGTTGTACTTGCCGTGTTGTTTTTGGTGGTTGTGTCCGGTTCCTGCGCTCTCGCGCAGAATGACGCAACGCCGAAGGCGCAGTTTTTTGTTGGATATCAATGGCTGAACCCAGGGGGAAACGTACCCGCATCCTATCTGCCTCGTGATAATCAGATTTCAATAAAGCTTGACTCTATGCCGTACGGGGCAGGAGCGGCGTTCACTTACAACTTTGCTCCTCACTTCGGCATGGAAGCGGACTTCGGCGGGAATGGGAGTGACCAGGCCAGGGAATACACGACGTCGGTTGGTCCCCGGGTGGAGTTCAGAGGTGAGGGAATCAGTGTTTTCATTCATGCGCTGGCGAGTTGGAACCGGCTTGACCCGCCAGGCTTGCCCGCCCATAACGGGATCGGGGCGATTCTCGGTGGTGGAATGGACTTGAACCTTACGCGCAGATTTTCTTACCGGTTGTTCGAGGCCGACTATGTTGGCGCCCGTCAGAATTTCGCCAACATTGTGGGCTCAGAGCTCCCTGGGTTGCAGCGGACGGCATTGGCTGGCGTCAGGCTTCGTACCGGCTTGGTTTTTAATTTTGGCTATCCAGAGACGACTGTTCCTTCAGCCACAGTTACGGTACAGCCGACTGAGGTTATGGTTGGTGAGCCGGTAACGGCGACGGCTAATGGAAGCAACTTTGATCCTAAACACACGCTGAAGTACGACTGGAACACGACCTGCGGAAAGATCAGCGGCAACGGCACGACGGCTTCCATTGATACGAATGGCGCTCCGGCTGGTGCGTGCACCGTGACGGTTCACATCACCGATCCGAAGAGGAAGAAGAACGGCGACGCGACCGCTACGGCCACATTCAATGTGAAGGAACCGCCGAAAAATCCTCCAACTTCATCTTGCACCGCGACCCCGACCAGCTTGTTAGCTGGCGGCACGGTAAATATTGCGTGCACTTGCACAAGTCCAGATAACGTTCCAGTAAGCATGAGCGGCTGGACAGCCACGGGCGGCAACGTCACTGGAAATGGCAATAACGCCACACTCGATACGACAGGCGCGCCTGCGGGAACCGTTACGGTGAATGCAACCTGCTCGGATCAGCGCGGCCTCAGCACGCCAACCTCAACCCAAGTAACGATTGAAGCTCCGCCGCCACCGCCGCCAGCGGCACCGGCAGAGGCCAGCAAGTTGAGCCAGTGCGACTTCCCCAATCCTGTCAAACCGTGGCGGGTGGATAACACTTGCAAAGCAATTCTGGACGATGTTGCGCAACGGTTGCAGCATGATCCAGATTCCAAGCTGGTAATCGTCGGCAACGCGGAACCAGGCGAGAAGCGCAGAAATCTCGCAGGGGAACGCGCTGTGAACTCCAAGGCTTATCTCTCGGGTGGCGAAGCCAAGCAGGGAATTGATCCGACACGTGTCGAGGTCAGAACTGGCAGCGGTGGAACCAAAACGGCCGAGTATTGGATCGTGCCGGCAGGCGCCACTTTCTCCGGCGATGGCACCGAGACGGTGAACGAATCGAAGGTCAAGGCTGTCCCTGACCATCCACA
>PNAR01000469.1:0-2310 GCA_003169715.1 Acidobacteriaceae bacterium
GTTCGGTTCGGACTCCGCTCACGGCGTTCAAGGACGAATTGAAAGAAGGGCATTTTTCTCCGGTGGGCCGCTGGAAAACCAAATTTCGCGAAGAGCAATTACGCTGGTTCGAAAGGCTGGTCGGAAAATATTTGATGGAACTGGAATACACGCTTTCGAATCCGGCCGCCATTTCGGAGCGCCCTCTCGCGGTTCGCATGTTGCGCCTGGAGTACAACACCTATTACGACTTCAAACAGTGGGCGAAGGTAAACACGCCTCTTTCCCGGTGGATGGTGAGCTACTCCGATATCTTGATCGATAAATAAACTGAGTGCTTGCCCGAAAACCCCCCGGGATGCTCTCGGGAGGGCTTTTTCTTGCGCCGAGGAGTTCGCCGGGAACCGGGAGTGGGGGTACCCCCTATTTCGTCAGTATATTAGAATCATCAACTTACGAGAAAATTCCCGCCAAAGTCCTGATTCGAAAGACTTAAAATGCAAAGTCCTGACAACATTGGACTTATGCTTTAGGCCTCGAGGTCTGCCCTTTAAAATCAATGATTTGCGTTTTACGTACCGCGTAAAGTCCTGATTTCAAATAACTTTTGTTGAAAGTGCGGCTACGGCCTCGTTGGGCCGCTTGCTAGTTCCTATTATAAGCCCCGTGTCAACTGGTCGAATCAGTCGGTAGTATCCTGATTTGCGGTCAGGGCTTATGGCCAACCACCAGAATGGCTTGGCCGACCTTGAGATCCCGGTTCTCGTCTGTATCTGTGGGAAAGCCGATCGTCTCAAGGGCCTTTTCGAGTATGGCAGCGTGGTACAGAGGCGAACCCTGCCCTACGGGTGCCTTTGAAGGAACCGTGAGGTCCAATCCCACGGGAGTAGCTCCTACCAACGTTATAGAACCGAAGTCTGGATTCCAGCCCGCATCCTTGAACATTGCAACTAGTTGTTTTGCAAAAGCTATCGATTCTGGATCGCCATCCATTGCAGTAACACTAAGCGGCCCCTTTGGTATGTTCTTCGTAAGGGCGATAAACTCCTGTTTTTGCTCTGCAGTCAATGTCCGCCCCTTAATTTTCTGCCGGAGTTCTAAAAGACTACGTTCCGCAGTCGCAGCCCTTGCTTGCTGCTTTGCCATCTCTGTTTTAGCGCTCGCAGCATCCTGCTCTAGGCCAGCGACTCGTGCGTCCGCGTCTGCGGCGCGTTCCTGCTGTTTGCTGAGTTCTGTCTTAGCCCCCGTAAGGTCTTTGTCAAATTGGCGAAGTTGCTGTCCTTGACGTTCGTTGATGATGTTCCCGGTAATGAGAACGCCGACTCCTGCAGCGAATGTCAGAAACAGGAGAATGACAGCAATCCAATCAAATATTACTTTTAGACCTTCCACGGTCATGGATGAGTCCTCAGCGCCATTTTTACTGCTTACTTTTGTTTCTGGGAGCCCTCTCAGTAGGGTGCGCCTGCTGCAAAATCAGGACTCTACCAATCAGTTGGTAGTGGGCTACCTTGAATTGCGACAACAAAAATCTAGGACTGACATGAAGAGTTCCGCGGCAACAAGTATCGTAATCGCTATCTCCATCGTTATAAGCCACGTTTCTTTTCGCTCAGTGCGGTCATATTGTTCCCGGAGCCACAATTGCATGGGTTCCCGCAAAGCCTGTACTGTCCACTTTCCACCGCCGTCTTCCCACACAACGACGCCAATCGGCTGGGTAAAGTACGCGCGGACGATCTCAACGCCCAGTTCCTCGAAGTGCTGACGATAGCGCGGGTTGACTTAGCTTTTCTGACACGAAACCATCTCACTGTACGCTGCTCTTTCCGCCCTCGGGCTCTATCGTATGCTTCCCAGAGGGCAACCAAAAGCCGCTACAAATCAGCGGCCTATCGCAAAACGCTATCCCCGATGTCTGCCCAACAGAACTGCCCGGAGTTGATCGTAGGCGTGATTTCCTAATACGTTCTGGGCTCCGCGACGGGCTTGGTATTCGAGGCGCTTCTTCCATAATCCTTGGCCTTGGCAGGCGGCGGTGAATTTCTCGATTGGGAGGTCGCGGAGCATTGCTATGCGTCCGAGTTCGTAGGGGCTGGTGGCGGGGCAGTTCGCATAAAACTCGCTGTTCGCAACCGAGACGAATCCGGCTTGCTGAGCCATTTTCAGGGTGCGCTGATCGTAGCGTCCTCCGGGACAGGAGAAGTGATCGATGCGATGGCCGACAATGTTTTCGATTTGAAGTTTAGCGTCGACGATTTCGCGCTTCAATTCCTGATCGGGCAGATCTGGGAGGTAAGGATGGGTCATGGAGTGACAGCCAATCTCAAA
>PNAR01000469.1:2362-11866 GCA_003169715.1 Acidobacteriaceae bacterium
GTTTCGCAGCCATCGTCGAAGGTGATGCAGACGTTGCGACCGGCGGGATAACGCAGCGCTTCGGTGACATTTAATCCGCCCCAGCCGGATTGCTTGAGCCAATCCATTTGTTCGCGGAAAGCTTCGACCGGGAGAATATAGCGGACATAGCCCGGGTCCGACTGGCAGAGCTTTCGTCCAGCCAGTTCGAGCTCGTGATACATCAGGAAGACGATGCTTGGTAGAGCCATGTATTTTCGAAGTTTGCAGCTAGTTCGCAGCTAAGGCTATGGCGAATTGTGTTCGCGCAATCCAGAATTCGGGATCTAGCCTGCAGTCGGCAGCCGGTTCCAATCGCTTTTCCATCGATTTTCCGGTGCAAAAAATCGGAGGAAAGCAACTCAAGTTTTTATGAGCGCTTCTCCCCAGCGAGCGCTTGCGAATGGCGGTCCAGCAAAGCAAGCAGCGGATCGCGTAAGTAAGGCGCTCCCGCTAACAGACCCGTGATCAGAGGATTTTTCTGATTACAGCGCAAAGGTGAGTTATCCAGCTTGAGCACCCATCCTCCGGCACTTTCGACCAGCGCCGCACCGGCGGCAACGTCCCATTCATTTTTTGGGACCAGTGTAAAGGTTAAGTCGGCGTGGCCAGCAGCGACCAGGCCGAGTTTATACGCGACCGATCCCATGGCGCGCACGTTGAACTCGGCCGATTCGAACTGCTTCCACTCGCCGCGCTTCACTTCGCTGCGGCTGGCGAGCACCAGGGCACCCTCCAAAGTTGCGCGCTGGCTGGCACGAATCGCTTTGCCGTTGTAAGTGACGCCGGACTCAATCGAACCGATAAAAATTTCTCTTGTCGCGGGGTTGCAAATGCCACCCGCGACTGGCTGTCCATCCTCGACCATACCGATGGAGACACAAAATTCCGAAATTCCAGAGACAAATTCGCGGGTGCCATCGAGCGGATCAACGACCCAGACACGGCGTTTGCCAAGCCGGCTGAAATCGTCAACGGTTTCTTCCGACAACCAACCCTCGTCCTCGCTATTGCGCAACAGTTCCTTTCGAAGAGCGGCGTCTAGAGCGCGGTCGGCTTCGGTGACGGGATCGTGTCCTACTTTGTATTCCGCTGCGATGGCGCCGGGAGTGAAACGTGCGAAAATCTTGCGAGCGGATTCGAGGGCCGCTTCAATTCGTTGGAGAGTCTCAGAGTTGGAGTTCGGAATCATTCGCTCTTGTCAAAGCTACCGCTTACGCGCGATGCTCATGCCCACAACATTCTGGCGCCGGTGATCAGAAGAACGGCGCAGAGAATTCGCCGAAGCCACAGGACCGGCACACGGGTACTCAGATGCGATCCGATCAAACCGCCAGGAATGGATCCGATCAGTAACCAACCTACCAGACCTGGATTCACGTTTCCGATACGATAATGCAAAAGGCTGGTTACCCCCGTAAGGATGACGGCATGAACAATATCGGTGCCTATCATGACCTTCGGAGGATAGCTGTAAAATAACAGCAACAGCATCATGATAATGCTGCCGGAACCTACGGAAGTCATGCCTACCAGAAAGCCGGCAACCAAGCCGATGACGGTCATTCCAAGGAATGACTTGGCGGTGGGCTTTCTGACGGCGACGCTAACTTCGATCCGCCGCTGCAATAGCAAAAGTATCGGAACCAATATCAGCAGCAGGCCGATCGCCGTCTTGATGAAATCGTTCACCCCATCGCCGTAGATGTGGCGAAGATGAATTAAAACACTCACGCCAAGAATGGATCCCGGAACGCTGCCCGCCGCGAGGGCCAATACGACCCGGCGGCGAACCGTACCTCGGCTTAGGTGCACCGCGCTTGAGCCGATCTTAGTGACAAAATTAAAGACTGCATCGGAGCCTACCGCAATGATCGCGGGCACATGTAAACCAAAGATCAGCAGAGGCAGCAACAACACACCGCCTCCCAAGCCAGTAAGGCCAATCAACGTGCCAACAATCAAACCAATCAAAATCTTGACCGCTATTAGCATGGAAATAGTGTTGCCACACAGCGACGAGAGACACTTTTCTGCTCATCGCAGGTAGTTCTTCCAGATAATGGGGATGACTAAAATGGGATCCAACATGAATCCCTTGCTCAGCGACGATGTTGCATATCGTACCGTACTCAGCGGTATTTTTCAGGTGGCCGGGCCGTGTCGGCGAGATTGCTTTAATATCCGTGAAACACATAACCCATACTGCGATCCCCTAACGCCTCGCGGGCGTGGGCGCCGGCGCCGCACACGAGCGCGCAATGGCTGGGTTTTTTATGCAGCGTGCACGGAAATCAAAATCACGAGAACAGGATAACTCTGCTCGACACAGTGCCAGCCGACCCATACTTCGATCACGGATGGAGAAAATTTGAACGGAGGACTGTCTCGCACTGAATTCGTTTGCTAGAAAACGCCGTGCACTCCGCGCTGATCAAGATGCGGCTCCGATAAAACCTTCTCTCTCGAGATGAAGGATAATCTGTTGCGCCGCTTCTTCGGCGGTAAGTTCCGCTGTGTTGATCACAACTTCCGCATCTTTCGGTTCTTCGTAAGGATCAGAAATGCCGGTGAATTCTTTTAATATGCCGGCTCTGGCCTTGGCATAAAGCCCCTTGCGGTCGCGCTGCTCGCATACTTCGACCGAAGTGGCAATGTGCACGAGAATGAATCCGCCGTGCGGCTCGATGGTGGTTCGAACATGCTTGCGAGTCGCATCGTAGGGTGCGATTGGCGCGCAGACGGCGATGCCGCCGTTTTTCGTAATTTCCGACGCCACATAGCCGATGCGGCGGATGTTGATATCGCGATGTTCTTTGGAGAATCCTAATTCTGAAGACAAGTGCTTTCGTACTAGGTCGCCATCGAGCAATGTAACGGGACGGCCACCCGCCTCTAAGAATTTAGTGATCAGAACATTCGCGATGGTTGACTTTCCCGATCCCGAAAGGCCGGTGAAGAAGATAGTCAGACCCTGTTTGTGACGTGGCGGGTAGCTTCGGCGAAGCTCCTGAACCACCTCCGGATAAGTAAACCAGGAAGGAATTTCGCTGCCTTCATTTAGACGGCGGCGCTGTTCAGTTCCGGAGAGATTGAGCACGCGAGACCCCTTGGGAACCTCATCGGCGGGCACGTAGCGGTCTTGATCTTCCAGAAACACCATCATCTGGAACGGCACCATGGTGACGCCCATGTCGGCTTCGTTTTTCTTGAAGAGTTCCTGCGCGTCATAGGGGCCATAGAAAGGCTTACCGTCGGCGTCGTTGCCCGGACCAGCATGGTCGCGGCCGACGATGAAATGCGTCACGCCATGGTTCTTGCGGATTAACGCGTGCCAGATGGCTTCACGCGGACCGCCCATCCGCATCGCCAGTGGAAGCAGGGACAATTTCACCGTCCCATGCGGATATTTCGGAATTAAAAGTTGGTAGCAGCGGACGCGGGTGTAGTAATCCACATCGCCGGGCTTGGTCATGCCGACGGAGGGATGTATCAGCAGGTTAGCTTCGACGTTCTTAGCGGCACGGAAGGTGAGTTCCACGTGGGCGCGATGCATAGGGTTGCGCGTCTGAAACGCAACCACCCGGCGCCAACCTAAGCGGGCGAATTCAGCGCGAAGTTCCGCCGGAGTGAGGCGCAGATCCTTGAAGTCATAATGAGAGGGCGATTGCATCCCCTGCACGGTGCCCCCCACGTACCAGGAGTTCCCTTTGTTCAGCAGATAGTCCACCCCGGGATGAACGGGGCTGGCCGTGCCGAATACGGCCTTGGCTTCGGCTTGGCGATCAGGTTGCCAGACTTCCTCTACGCTTAGAACGCCAAGCATTACGCCTTCGGGATCACGAAGCGCCACCTTGCTTGTCCCAGGCTTGAGGGATTTTGCAAATTCTTCTTTCACGTCCAGTGTGATTGGAATGGGCCATAGAACGCCGCTTCCCAAACGCATGTTGTGACAAACTCCCTCGTAGTCTGCGCGGGTCATAAATCCACGGAGCGGCGAGAACCCACCACTCATCAGCAGTTCGAGGTCGCAAAGCTGGCGCGGCGTTAGGTCCCAAGATGGCCATTCCCTGGACTGAGACTTCAGATCGTCAAGCTTGCCGGGATGAACACTCAAATCAATTAATTCGCCGCCGTGTGGCGGAATCAGGTGGCTGGTCGAAGCGGTCAAGTCTTTAAACCTCCCATATCTGTTGAATTATGAATACGTTAGAAATCTCACAGGACAGCGCTTAAGTCCACTGCTGCGAACAGGAATTTAGCCGTTAAAATTTCATCTTAGATTACTACGTGAGGTGCCGCACTGCAAAAGTGGCACCGGAAACCAAGCGGTAACATCCCGTTGGAGTCATCGTTTCTGGCCATAAACCCAAAAAAAGCGTACCAATGGGCACCCGATGAGATTGGATACTCCGGAAGAAATTTTTGGGATATGAACCACTCCATAGTGTAATTAGTTCTGAGAACTTCCTGTAGAAGGAACTTTTGACATAAGTAGTTATACCTAGTACGGGGAAGTCGTCGCTGGAAGGGCTTTCCCGTTAAAAAATTTGTGCCGATTCATCGGCACTGATGTGTCACAAACCACTTGTTAGATCCCTTTGGTGGAAGCGCCAGCGGAGTTGGTAGCCGACCACGAGTAGAGTCCTTAGTTGCTGTATCTAAATAGCTTTTACCGCTGGGCGGTTATTATTAAGCCCACCAGATATTATTCTCCATTGCTTCAAAAACTCCACTGCCTACCGCTCGAACAACTGCGCAACTCGAAGTCCCGCCGAAACTTGCCCTGAATTAGTGATTGCCTGTGAAAAACCATTTAGGCGTGGCACGGCGAATGCTATTAATTTTGGTACACGACTGATCGACAAGTTTCGCCCGTCGCTAAGCAAGTCTCCAGGCATAAAGAGGGACTGCATACGGTTTGAATGCCCTTCCGGGCGTTCGGGCGTTCGGGCGTTCCTTATTTGGGGGAATTCATGAAGGAAACAGCTATTCAATTGGCCCCGCGAGAAAAGCAAATTGCGGAGCTGCTGCTCCAAGGCTGCGAAAACGACGAAATAGGCAAGGAACTCAAGATTGCAAGACGGACGGTAAAGGCGCATTTTAACCGCCTCTTCGTCAGGTTTGGGATTAAGACCGGCATCAAGCGGGTAAAGCTCGCGACACTCTTATATCGGAGGCAATTATGTTTAGAGGGGAACGTTACGGAAAACGGAGTCCAAGCGACCGCGAGCGCCGGGTCATTGAACTCGTGGCCCAAGGGCTCAAAAATAGAGACATTGCAAATGCAATCGGAACGACCGAACACGTCGTCAAAAACTACCTCAGGGCCATCTATGACAAATTGGGACTCTGGAACCGCGTCGAACTCGCCCTCTGGTACGAAGCCAGAAGACACGAAAACATGCTACACGCCTGAGATCTTAGAAAGCTGGGAACGTAGGATTCTAAGTCTTGAGGATGCGGCCACGCGCAGCAGCGACATCAACTAACCCCCGGGCGCCAGGACAGAAAAGCAAGAGACCTCCATCACGTCGGAGGTCTTTTGCTTTTCGTTAATGTGTTTCTTAATTACATGCTTTGCGATGTGCGGGTTCGAATTGATCCATTTGCGCGCTGCGCTGGGTTGCTATCTTTCCGCCATCGGTCTTTCCATAAAGATCCGAGCCGGGGCAATAATAGAGGGCAGTATGCAAGTCAACCCAGACGGGAGTGTCAGGGTTACCGCGATAGACCGGGGTGTCGGGTGCTTCCGCTATTCCTAAGCCAACCAGCACGCGATCGAAAAGGCTAAGTTGAGGACTCGAGGGATTGCCAGCATCGAGCGCAGGGATTGAGAGCGCCGCGATCAACAGCAGCGAGGCTCCAGCCAAATAGAAGTTCGCGCGGTTGACACGCCATTGATGGCGCAACCAGCTTTCTGACGGCGAGGACGCGACGTCAGGCAGCCATTCCAGACGAACCAAAGACTTGGCGGCTTCCGTTGTTGTGGCGCCGTCCTGAACTTCGATTGCTGAACCTATCGCTTCCAGCGCCATGCTCTGCGGCTTTTCAAGACTTAAGTCCCTGGCTTTCGCCGAATCCTGCGGTTCCCAGACCGAATGCTCGCCTTCATCTATTTGCACTGAGGCGTCGTTTGATTTCTCGGCAGTCCTGCGAGCCTCGTTCATGAACCAAAGAGAGGCCCACTTGCTCTGCAATGGACCATCTGGATTTCCGATTTTTTCAGTCCCGCATTTTCCGCAGAATAATTCGTCCTGAGCCAGATGCTGGCCGCAACCACGACAGGGTTGCTTATCCGTCGCCGTTGTTTTATCGGCGCCGGACTCGATCGTTGGGGCAATAACAATTTCGTTTGCCTCAGTCACGGGAAGTATTCGAGGCGGGCTGAAAAGTTGAGGTGCCAATGCAGAATCTGTGGCGGGAGGCTCGCGAGGCTCATCTGGGTGCTGCGTTACAGCCGTTCCGGCAATGGCGTCCGCTTTGCCGGATAATGCGATCTGGTCCCCAAGGTCGCTGTCCAACTTGACTTCTTGAACGGGCTGCGGCTGGCCTGCTCGCGCGATGACCTCTTTAACCAGGACGGCCAAAAGTTCGCAAGCGCGGACATCGTCATCTCGAAACGCATTCGGCGTCCTAAACCGTGCTTCTAGCGCTCCCACAACTTTGTTCTCGTAATCCACCGGAACCGCGATGAACGACTTCACTCCAGTCTGGTCGCCAAGCGAAGAGAACATTCTGGGGTCGTCTTGTGTGCGAACAGATCGAAAGGTAACCTTTGTGCGGATGCAATGCGCCGCAAGGCTAGAGTCCAATGTTATTCGGCGCCCAATATCGTGAGCAGCCATTCCAATTGCGGCCAGGTAGATGAGTTCTTCGTCCGCAACAATTCCAATGGCCACGCCATCAGCCTGGGCGTATTTCTGGACCTGTTCGCTGATCAGCCTTGCTGTCTCAACTAGATTTAACTTCCCAGCGCGGATAGATCGCCGAATGCGAACAATTTCCGACAGAATTTCAGTTGGGTCAGCAGTGGCGCCGTTGGAATGTTCGTTGTGCTGCTGTAAGACGAATGCAGCAGCGAGCAACTCCTGGAACGAACCTTCGTCGAGAAGCTTCCTGCGCGGCGAGCTGGTAAGTTGTTGCGTCAAATTGGCCCCGCAACCGTGGCTTGAAAACGCCCAGTTGTACCTATTCTAATGCAATTGCCTGTCCAAAAGCCTGCCTCCGGAAAGTGAAGCTTCCGACTCCCAAGAGTTGATCAGACAGTATAACGAGGTAGCGGGGTTTCTTGTTCGGCGAGTAAGTGCCTTTAATTGTGTGAGGTACAGGAAGGGTCCTGTGAAATGCTCACTCACCCTGGCGTAGCCCCGATGAACTCCAATGCAAGGAAGTTCGTTGCCGCGATAGCAGTGTGAAAAAACTTGCACTCTTGGCCAGACCGGTAGAGCCGAGAGGATTACGACGGAACCGGCGAAAGCTGCTTTTCGCTGGTCTTATTTTTTGCGTCGTGGGCCTTTGAGCTCAGGAAGTAGTGAATTGACGGGGTGATTATCAGCGAGAGAACCATCGAGATGATAATGCCTCCAATCACCGAGATCGCCAAAGGCTGCAACATCTGCGAGCCTGCTCCTATGGCGAACGCCAACGGAAGCATTCCCGCGACCGTCGCTAGCGCCGTCATGACGATGGGGCGCAGTCTGCGTCGGCTGGCCTGTAGCATTGAATCCTCGGCGGAAAGGCCATGGGCGCGAAGGCGGTCGTCCGCGTCCACCAGGAGGATTCCGTTTTTGGCGACGATGCCGATAACCATGATCATGCCCATGAACGACGAGACATTGAATGTGGTATTGGTGATCACCAGGGCGATAAAAACTCCGGAAGTGGAGAGAACCGCCGATGCCAGAATGGCCAGCGGAGCGGCGAAGTTTCCAAACTCGAACAAGAGCACGATGAATACCAGCAGAATGGCAAGCACCAGAACCATAACCAGATCGTGAAAAGATTTCTGCTGTTCCTCGTAAGTTCCGCCGTACACGACGCGAATGCTGGAGGGCAGACGAAGGCCGTCCACCGCCTTCATTACCGATTTCATCCCGGAGCCGAGGTCGGTTCCCTCCAGGCGCGCGGTTACCGCAACATTGCGCTGCAAGTTTTCGCGGAGAATTTCGGTTTGTGGCGGCAGCTCAACGATTGTTGCCAGCGCTCCCAACGTCGCCGTCTTCCCTGTGGAACTGGTAAGCAATGTGTCCTTTATGGTTTCAAGCGAAGCGCGGTTGGCTTCGGGGAACCGAACGCGAACGGTGTAAACCCGGTCATTGCTGATGATAGGCGTGACCGCCGGTTCGCCGGTCAGCATGGCGGATGCGTCCACGGCAATTTCTTCCGGAGTGAATCCGGCGCGTGCGGCCACGCTCGGATCAATCTGGAAAGTCACCGCAGGGCCGCTGATGGTGTTCTCGATGCCGTTGCGAATGTCAACTGCGCCTGGAACTTTACGAATGGCGTCGGCAACCTTGGGCGCCCATTGTTCGAGCAAAGCCGAGTCTTGGGAAAATAACTTAATTTGAACCGGCTCCGGCGCGCTCGTCAGGTCGCCAATCATATCCTGAAGGACTTGAACGAACTCAATGTTTAGAGCTGGCTGTTGCTGAGAAATCTTGGTGCGGGCTTCTTCGATGACATCGTCGATAGCCCGGCTGCGCTTCCGTTTGAGCTTTACGGAGACGTCTCCGGTATTGGCTTCGGTTACGGAGGCGAGTCCGAGCTGAAGGCCGGTTCGCCGCGAGGTGCTCTCGACCTCGGGAATCCCATGCAAAATGTTTTCTACTTGGGTGATTACGCGGTTGGTTTCCGTCAGGGAACTTCCGGCGGGCATAATGTAATCAATGATGAACCCACCCTCGTCCATTGCAGGAAGCAAGTCTGAACCGGAGAAGTGATAGCAGATTACCGTGGCGGCAATTAGCACGACGCTTAGCCCAACCAGCCAGAGCGGCCGGGCGACTGCGCGACGGAGTTGCCGCTGATGGAAGTTGACGACCTTCAGGAAGAATCCGCTGAGGGATGCGTCTTCCGCCTTCAGCAATTTATCCATCGATTCGTCGTCGGATTCTTCGACAGGCTGTTCTGGCGCTGATTTGTTTTTCCTCCCAATGAAGTACTGGCTCAGGTTCGGCGTCCAGGTCAACGCGAGGGCCAGCGAGGTAAACAGCGAGACCGACATGGTGACGGCGAGAGCGCGGAAGAAGCTCCCCGTCACTCCGGTGACGGCGACCAGAGGAAGAAAAACGATGACCGGGGTGATCGTGGAAAACACCAGCGGCCGGCTTATCTCACGAATCGCCTTCTTCACCGCATCCATGCGAGATTCGCCTGCCTCGCGATGTACAGCAATGTTCTCGACCACTACGATCGCGTCGTCGATGACCAGCCCAATCGCCGCCGCAAGGCCACCGAGGGTCATCAGGTTGAAGCTCTCGCCGA
>PNAR01000006.1 GCA_003169715.1 Acidobacteriaceae bacterium
ATCGGCTCGCCAGAACTCGTCAGACTAACCAAGGCCGCGTTCTTGGAGCTGTTTGATCCGGCGCGGACGTCAGGAGAAAGCCTCCGCGTATTTGCGGAATGGCTGACGACTATTGTCCTCGCGAACCAATCCGAAAACGTCGGCTATCCGATCACTGGTGCCGAAGCCCGAGCAGCCTTTCGGCGCTCCGGAAATGTCACGCTCCCAAGTGTTGCGCATCGACTCTCTGTTGAGATGGGCAATGCTCCGGGAGACGCAAAAGCGAAGCGCTGGCGAGAGGTCGTCGGTCCCGTCTTTCACGCAATATGGCCAATCGACGTTGAACTCCAGACCTCATCCGCCACGTTTGCGCTGACGCAGCTTTTACGGGCTTGTGGAGAAGCCTTCTCTGAAGCCGCAGACATTGTAGTCGCATTTGTCCGGCCTGATTTAGAAGATCACCATACGACGGTGTTTTCATTGGCAGAGGAGCCAGAGGAGTTTTACGGGCTCGCGCCCGCGAAAATACTCGATCTCCTTGTCGCTGTTGTAGGACACGCGCGCCCCGCCAGCGTCTACGCACTGCGCAAAGCACTGTCAAAGGTCGAGTCAGCCGAACCGGCGTTAGCCGAAACGCGACAATTCCAAAGGTTGCTCACTTACGCAGCGCCCTAAAGGTGTAGCGTCTTTTCTTGTACAAAGACGTGAGCAACGAGGAGGCCACGAAGTTCAACATCCTCGCGGCGTTCGTGGACCTCACGACCTCACGGTCTTCGCTCGGATTGCTTTCCGGCGGCTAGGCGGGTGTGCCGTCGATGATGGCGGGCATGGAACGACGTATCGCCCGTGGCGAGAACTAAATTCCCGACGACAAGCCGGCACTCAACCCGGTGCCACCGAGGATCGCAAACGTTCGAATGGAGCAGGTCCACAGCCCGACTAGAACGAGGCCGCCTTTCGGTTCGCTGCCAGCGGTGCGTCTCGCGTCACTTCACCCACAGTCAGGTCAACTGCCTCTCGACTTAACGTGGCCACCATATCTCGATCGACTTCGGATCAGTTCTATCCCTAGGATCGTCATCTCTGGGCATCAAAAGAGGTAAGTCTGATACTCTTCCATCAAACAACATCAAGAGTATTCGGCAGGTATTATCTCGATTACTCTTCTCAAAATATCTAACCTCAATTTGGTTTGAGTCTGGGAAGCCAGTTCGCCCCTTTTCCGGCGGTTCAACCTCGAAATCTGCGTCGCTTTCAAGACCGTGGTTGACCAAGGCCGCTGCAGCCGCGTCAACAGACTTCACCTGGCTTGGCTCGTTGCGATACAAATACGCCTTCGTGAAAACTCTTCTGTCTAACTCTTCACCCGAAGGCCGATCCCTTAGACACTCCTGGACATAATAGGATGGCGTCGATACAAATGCTGTGCCGCTGCCCTGGTGGTTCGCCGTAAACAAGATATCTACTAGAGGGCGGGCGGTCTGAGTGCTGTTCCCGGATTCTCCAGGCTGCAACATGTGGACTTGTTTCACAATCCCAGAAACGTGCCACTTACACCTAAAAAACTCAAATCTATCACCAAGTACCACTGTCCGATCAGAGTCTTCTCCAAAAATATTACCTAAAAGGCGTGCTCGCCCTTCGCCCAAAAACTCCTTTATCTGGAATTGCACACTCCCGCCGATATAGGTAGCTACCTCATTGTCCCCAACAGAAGCTACGTAACCCTGTTCCCACCGTTGCAGCTCTGCGTGTCCCGGGCAATCCGTGTCTTGAGTATCATCTCCCTCCCAGCACACTCTCGCACTTGATTCGTCGCCACTCCCTTCCACGAAGGGTAAAGACATTTCTAGTTCAATTCTATTAACTCCCCTTGGTAGTTTATCATCCGCACTAACAAAATTGCCACCTCCAGTATCGGCAACCGCGGTCTCTTTAGCTCGCAACTTTTCTCGGGACACTCTGCCATCAAGAGTCTGGTGCCTATTTTGGTTTTTGTCAACCCAGTAAGCATTTACGTCAATAGGCGGACCACCTAGGTTTTTAATTTGCAGTCTGAAAGGCGACTGCCCAGAAATATTCGATCGAGGCACTATTGTAGTCGGGAACTTCCTCGAATGGACCCTCAACGTACAATCGCAGTCGTATGGGCATGCGTACGCTTCCTGTTCTGGAGTTGAACCACCACATCTCGTAAATCCCTCTTTTGCCGCGGCGATGCTACTTTGAACACTTGGGTAGTAGCTATCGTCGGCGCCTCTTATGCGGCCGAGTAAATTAACTAGCGCCGACCAGTCTCCTTCCATTTTTGCGACAGCACATCCGCTAAATTCATCGGCATCTCGTTCCTTTTGAACGCGTGGCAGTTCGGATCGCGTAGTGAAATCCCGATTTAACAAATGTCCCAATTCATGTCCCAGGACTGCTATCAATTGCGTTCGATCAGAGCCAATCACCTCTTTAAGCCATTGCGGTTGATAGAGAATATATTCTCCCTTAGGCACACCAGTGATATTTCCATCGGAGTACAATGACTCCGCCTTCTCGGCTTGATCGCAAGGGATGATGGTGAGAGCTGCCGCGCCTAAACCTATTGCCTTTGATACATCCTGGATAATTTCTTCGGCGCCTGACGTCGTGATCCCCAGGCTCTCCTGACCCGTTGCTGCCGCCCTCTCATACTCCCTGATACAGAACGAGGTAGCTGATGACGCCTGTATCGTTCGCTGCAGGACAGGTAAACTTGATCCTATTACAGTTAGTAGAGCGCACACGATGAATCGATTTGCCTTCACTGCCGTTCTCCCAGCACAATGTCTATTAGTGGTCCGCCTTCTGGAGAGACACCCAAAGATTCGCAAGCGCTTGCATTGAAATGGCCAGTCTTGTCGGGTTCCAATTGGCCCAGGAAAAGCGCTTTTTCGCACGCTCTACGTGAAACCAAGCCAGCAAAAACTACACCTTTTGAGGATATCCAGCGACCAAATTGTTCCGCCGCTTCTTTTCTTAAACCGTTGTTCAGCAGTTTTAATATGGTTGACTTCTCAAAATTTTGCTTTCCAACGTTGAAGACAAAGGAACTTAACGCCGAAAACTCCTGATCCGTCAGGTCGACTTCGACCAAATGGCCGACCGCGAGCCTAGCAGTGGTTGTGTCAGAATCGAGAAGGGCACGCCTTTTATCTTCGTTTAGCGGAGTTGCAAACTCCCCGAGCTTTATTTGGTCGCAAGGTTGGAGCGCTATAAGA
>PNAR01000404.1 GCA_003169715.1 Acidobacteriaceae bacterium
GGCATGACCATGAATTCCTGGAAATCAACATTGTTATCGGCATGAGCGCCCCCGTTGAGGATATTCATCATCGGCGTAGGCAGTGTGTTGGCGCCTGCGCCCCCGAGATAGCGGTACAGCGGGAGCTCGTAATCGAAGGCCGAGGCGCGTGCGGTTGCCATTGAGACGGCTAAAATCGCATTAGCCCCCAGGCGGCTCTTGTTAGCTGTGCCATCAAGCTCGATCATCTTTTGATCAAGAGTCCGCTGATCAGACGCATCGAAGTTTGCCAGGGCGTCAGCAATTTCACCGTTCACATTTTCCACGGCTTTCAGCACCCCTTTTCCGAGGAAGCGTTTCTTGTCCCCGTCTCGCAATTCGACGGCCTCGTGTTCTCCAGTTGAAGCGCCGCTGGGGACGATCGCCCGCCCCTGGGTGCCATCGCTGAGTGTCACTTCGGCTTCTACCGTGGGATTGCCGCGAGAATCGAGCACCTCGCGCGCGTGTATTTCAATAATGTCGCTCATGAAAATTCCTCTCTGCTGGTGCGATTCGCATCGGGTGATCTCTCGACAGGACTTTCCCGCTCAATTCCGAGAGATTTAATTTAAATATTGAGTTCGTTGGAACTCGCGATTATATCAGCCGTGCGCTGATATCATCCCTGTCGTGAGTGTCAGTTCTGCAAAGATCGAAACGGAAATATTAACCACCAAGGACACGCAGGTTCACTAAGTCTCGATCACCGGTCTCGAAGCGGTCAGCACGAGAGCCACTGGTCTTCGGCTTCTACATAGACTTCGATCCATCCTTCTTCTGGCAATGCGTCTACCGGCAGGCGATTCTGCCACAGGCTCACCCGGAGTCGAAGGTTTGTAACTGTCGGGTCATCGCCACGTCCTGCGTGGCCTACCGGAAACACGGAGAGCAAAGCCAACGGCAATCTGAATTCAAGGCTTCGGCCAAGAGCCACCAGCAAACTATCCTGAGACTGGGCCGAAGTCATCACGGCCTCCGGTTGATCTTGTGCGCACAAGTTCCACGACCGGATCGACCCGTCCACTACTGCTACATCGAGCCGCAACGGGCGCGACGAATTGGGCTGGCCCACAGCGGAGGGCTCGATATTCACCACCACTTCAAAATCAGTTTTCGGAAACTCCTCGACAAAATCCAGCCGCCCGTAAACGAAAGCTTGGTCTGTGCCCAAATGTATTGTATCCAGCAGGAACTGTTTGCCATGCATTGCTCCGGCATGGCGGTCGGGAGTGTAAACGGCGGCGCCCATCCACTCAAAGTAGCGCACTGAGTCCCCAGTAATTCGCGGATGAATGTGGGAACTTTGCGGCGTGAAAAGCGGCGTGGCGCCCGTGCGATTGATTGGCTGCGCAAGATAATCGGGCGGGAGAGCTCCCAAAGCCTGATAAACATTCCAGAGGTGCTTGCGGTAAAGCTCATCAAATTCGCGGTCGTTCGCCGACGAATGCTCGGGACCGTACCACCAATTCCAATCGCTGCCTTCGGCAATCAGCAATTCCTCATATGCCAACTTTTGTTGTTCCGGTGTGCAATCCGGGGAAACCTGGGAATAAAAATTCCGGGCGTGATAAAGATAATCCCATGCGCGATTGTCTTCCCGCGCACCGATCCAAACGTTGAAATTCGCCCGAATCCATGAGCCTGGAACCAGCGAGTTCAATTTCTCAACATCGCGATGCCGTTCGATTGCTTCAGAGATGGTGACCGCTTCGATCCCAGAGGCTTGACTAAGGGAATCATAGAACCGGCGCAGAAACTCCCGGCCCGAACGCGGGAAGTATTCCCATGCGTTTTCACCGTCCAAAATAATTGAGATCAGTGCATCGCGTCCGCTGTCGAGAACGGGCTTCGCGGCCTCTTGAATGCTGTTGATAAGGTGATTTGCGGCGTCCTGGGGCGGCATACCGGAATAAACAAATCCGATCAGGTCGGAAATCGTATGGTCGCGAAAGATCAGGTGCATTGCGGCTGAACCATTTTCGTACCGGTACAGGGTGTAGAGTTTTCGAGCTGCATCGGCTGGCAAGCGTCCCGAGCCGTCGCGGGAAAATGAGATCCCCAAGGTCCGACCCAATACCTCCTCGTCGGTCGCCATCCAGTTCACGCCAAGAGTGGAGGCGATATTTATCACCTCTTCTGAAACGCTTCCCTCCGAGGGCCACATCCCCTGGGGCTTGACTCCAAATACTTCTTGATGCAGATCGAGTCCTCTTTGAATTTGTTCTCGAGCATCTTCAGGATGGCGAAAACGATTTTGCGGGAGTGAGAGTCCAGGAGCGGAAACGCCTCCTATGTTGGTATCGCAAACCAGAGGCAGGATGGGATGATAAAAGGGCGAGGTTGAGATTTCGATTTGTCCTTTTTTCGCGGCGTCGGCATGGGCGGGAAGGACCTTTGCCAGAAGTTCACGCTGCCGGGCAATAACGAAGCTCTGATCTTCAAGTGAGTAATTTCGACCTTTCTTCACCAGCACCATCACATCGGGATCTTCGAGAAAAAACTCATCGAACCATGCAATCTGTGAAAGCACCTGTAGGTCCGTGAAATCCTGCGCGAGAAAATATTTTTCGGCTTGTTGCGGATCGAAATTGGCGCTCCGCAAGGTTTCCCATAACTCCTGATATCGCGGATACCGTGCGATGATATTCGTCTGGTTGGCCTGGAAAAGATAGCGCAGGGCGAACCGGCGCTCATCTGAAGTTAGGTCACCCGCAGATTTTGTTGCCACTTCCAGAAATGGATCTTGTGCCGTCCCCGCCACGTAGTCTTGAATTTGCGTAATCAGTGAAGGAACCAGATTGAAAGTCTGATGGACATGCGGGAACTCATCCAGCAGTTTGACCATTCCGTAATAATCTTTTAGCGCGTGCAGGCGTACCCAGGGCAACCGATACTGACCTGTGACCAAGTCTTTGTAGAATGGCTGGTGCTGGTGCCATAGAATGACCACGCGCAGAACTGGCATTTAGAGAGAATCCCCGAGGTTAGGTAAAAAGAGCGGCAACACGCAGTCTAGCATCAGCATTCTTCAGCGAACAACCGTAAGGGTCGCAGAATCTCACGATTGCCGACTCTCCGATACACTAAAGGACGCATCTCAGTAAGCTGATTTTTGAATAGTCGGTTGTCCAAGTAAGAAATTGCGATCACTCGAAATGATTAAATCCGTCCCGACTCCGACTCAGAAAGCTCCGCCCAAGAGTGTTCTCCTCACTGATCAGGATGTTTATCTGTTCAACGAAGGCCGGCAATATCAAGCCTACAAAAGTTTGGGGGCTCACCTTACTAAAGTTGGCGACGAAACTGGAGTCGTATTTGGCGTCTGGGCGCCGAATGCGAGAGAGGTTTCGGTCATCGGCAGCTTTAACGGATGGAACGTCCGGGCGCATCCCCTCCGCCCCCACGCGAGCTCGGGCATTTGGGAAGGATTTATTCCGGGCGTCAGCAAGGGCGCGACTTACAAATTTCATATCGTATCGAATGAGCGAGGATATACCGCCGACAAGATGGACCCTTTCGGCGTTTATCACGAGATTGCGCCGCGTACTGCTTCGATTGTTTGGGATTTGGACTATGAATGGTCCGATCAAAAATGGATGCAGCACCGAGCCGAGAAAGATTCGCTACAAGCGCCAATTTCGATTTACGAAGTGCATCTCGGTTCGTGGATGCGAGTCCCTGAAGAAAACGAGTGTTCCTTAACGTATCGGGAAATTGCTCCGCGACTTGCCGAGCACGTCGAGCGCCTCAGGTTTACACATGTCGAGCTTTTGCCGGTCATGGAACATCCTTTCTACGGTTCCTGGGGATATCAAACCACCGGCTACTTTGCGCCGACGTCCCGCTACGGCACTCCACAGGATTTCATGTACCTGGTGGATTATCTTCATCAACGCGGCATCGGCGTAATCCTGGATTGGGTTCCGTCGCACTTCCCTTCCGACGAGCATGGGCTTGCCTATTTTGATGGAACGCATTTGTTCGAACATGCCGATTCGCGCCTAGGTTTTCACCCCGACTGGAACACCTATATCTACAACTACGGCCGCAACGAGGTGCGCAGCTTCCTACTTTCGAGCGGTATGTTCTGGTTGGATCAATACCATGCCGATGGTCTGAGAGTAGATGCTGTCGCGTCCATGCTTTATCTGGATTATTCACGCAAGGCTGGAGAGTGGATTCCGAATAAGTTCGGCGGGCGAGAGAATCTGGACGCCATTGATTTTCTGCGGCAACTCAATCAGGAAGCTTACAAGTCGTATCCAGGCATTCAAATGTATGCGGAGGAATCCACGGCGTGGCCCATGGTCTCGAAGCCGATCTATTTGGGTGGCCTGGGCTTTGGAATGAAATGGGATATGGGATGGATGCACGATACGCTGCTTTACTTTTCACACGATCCCATCCATCGCCAATACCATCAAAGTGCGCTCACTTTCCGGATGCTCTACGGATACACCGAGAATTTTGTTTTGCCTTTGTCGCACGATGAGGTCGTGCACGGCAAGGGTTCNNNTGGCAGAAGTTTGCCAACCTGCGGCTTCTATTTGCATATATGTTTGCCCAGCCAGGGAAAAAGCTGCTGTTTATGGGGGATGAATTCGCGCAATGGCGGGAATGGTCTCATGATCGAAGTTTGGATTGGGATTTGTTAGTACATGCGAGCCATCGGGGCATTCAAAACTGGGTAGAACAATTGAACCGAATGTACCAGAGCGAACCTGCCATGCATGTTTTTGACAGCGATCCCGCCGGATTTGAATGGGTGGACTCCAACGATAACGCATCGAGCGTGCTTTCGCTGCTGCGGAAGGGCAAGTCGCCGAAAGATACGATTCTGGCTGTGTTCAACTTCACTCCTGTACCAAGGCAGCCGTACCGGTTAGGAGTTCCCTCGGGCGGATTTTGGCGGGAGCTTCTCAATAGCGACGGGCAGGAATATGGCGGAACTGGATGGGGCAATATGGGAGGCAAACAGGCCGAAGCTGAGCCTCTTCATGGG